>JAJYFW010000157.1 GCA_021785335.1 Pseudomonadota bacterium | reverse complement strand
GTTCCACGCCCGCCTGGTTGATCGCCTTGACGACCTTGTCGAGCGAATGCACCACGGCGCGGACGACGCCCTCGCTCGCCTCCATGCGCTGGATCGTCGGCAGCGAGACGCCGGAAAGGCGCGCCAGTTCCCGCTGGTCGATCCCGAGCAGGGCCCGCGCCGCCTTCATCTGTTGGGATGTGATCATTGGTCTATCTAGAATGATAGACCGACCATCAGCAAGTCGATATTTTCCGCCTCGCTTCAGCCGGCAGGCAGGTCGCCGCGGATCGCCGCGAGGCCGCGGCGGGCGGTGCCGTCCGGCGCGGAGTTCGCCGGTGCCAGCCAGGCCAGGATCGCGTCCCGGCAGCGCGGCCACTCGTCGTCCAGGATCGAATACCAGTCGGTGTCGCGCCGGCGGCCCTTGACCACCATGTGGGCGCGGTGACGGCCCTCGTGCGTGAAGCCGAGGCGCAGGGCGGCGCGGCGGCTCGCGGCGTTGAGCGAATCGCATTTCCACACCAGGCGCCGGTAGCCGAGGTCGTCCGCGGCCAGGCGCAACAGGAGGAACATCGCCTCCGTCGCGGCGCGGGTGCGCTGCATGCGGGGCGAGAACCAGATGCCGCCGAGCTCGATCGCGGCGTTCCTCGGCTCGATGTTGAGCAGGGCGAGCCAGCCGGAGGCGACGCCCGTCGCCACCGGCCGCACCGCCCAGAACATCGGGTCGTGCGTCGAGGCGAGGTTCGCCACGTGCGCGCGCATCGCGGCCTCGCTCGCGAACGGCCCGTAGCTCATGTAGGTCCAGGTGGCGTCGGCTCCCTGCGCCGCCTGCCAGAGTTCGGGGGCATGGCGCGGGTGGAGCGGCTCCAGGACCGCGTGCGTGCCGCGGATCGCGACGCGCGCCGGCAATGGCCGCGGGGTTGCCTCCACCTCCGGCCCCAGTTGCAATTCGTCCATGGCGCAACGGTTCAGTCGCCGGCATGCTTGCGCAAGGACCACCGGCGCCTACATGCGCCATGCCATTCAACCTGGGAGGCTACCTCATGACCCGCCTTGCTCTCGCTGCGTTCGCCGCCGGCCTGCTGTTCTCGACCGGCGCCATGGCCGCGACGGAGACCTTTCATGCCACGATGACCGGCGCCGAGCAGGTGCCGCCGGTGAAGACCTCCGCCCATGGCACGGCGACGGTCACGATCGATACCGCTACCGGGAAGGCGACCTGGACCGTGACCTACACGGGCCCGGAACCGTTCGCGGCGCATATCCACGGCCCGGCGCCGGCGGGCAAGAACGCGGGGGTGCTGGTGCCGATGAAGGTCGGGCCCAGCCCGTTCACCGGCTCCGCGACGCTGACACCCAAGGTGATCAAGATCATCGAGGAAGGGGATGCCTACGTGAACCTCCACACCACCGCGCACAAGGCCGGCGAGATGCGTGGCCAGTTGACGAAGTAGCGCCTGCCATGCCCCCTCGGGGCGACGGACCCGAGGGGGCATGATGCGTATCGCGATTACCGGCGGCGGCGGATTTCTCGGCCAGCGCGTGGCGCGTCGGCTGGCGCGGGAGGGGCATCTGGGCGGCAGGGCCGTCACCGGCCTCACCCTGTTCGACATCGCCGCGCCGCCCGCGCCCGACGCGCCGTTTCCGGTCGCGTCGATCGCTGGCGACGTAGCCGACCTGCCGGAAGCGGCGATCCCGGCCGGCACCGACGTGATCTTCCACCTCGCCGCTGTCGTCTCCGCCGCCGCAGAGGCCGACTACGAACTTGGGCGGCGCGTCAACCTGCGCGGCACGGATGCGGTGGTGGATGCGTGCCGTCGTCTCGCGCGGCCGCCGCGCGTGGTGTTCACCAGTTCCGTCGCCAGCTTCTCGGCATCCCAGAGCGAGGTCATCGGAGCCGCCACGCGGCAGGTGCCGGCCAACTCCTATGGCACGCAGAAGGCCGCGGCAGAGCTGATCCTCGCGGACGCGACGCGCCGAGGCTTCCTCGACGCGGTGACGCTGCGCCTGCCGACGGTGTGCATCCGCCCCGGCCGGCCCAACAAGGCGGCAAGCAGCTTCGTCTCCTCCATTCTGCGCGAGCCGCTCAACGGCGAGGGCGCGGAGCTTCCCGTTGCCGACGATTTTTCGCTCTGGATCGCGAGCCCGGCGCAGGCGACGGATTGGCTGCTGCATGCGGCTTCGCTGGACACCGCCGGGATGGGTCTTGACCGGAGCGTCAATCCGCCGGGCCTCACCGTGACGGTGGGCGAGATGCTCGCGGCGCTGGAGGCGGCGAAGCCGAGCGCGCGCGCGCTGGTCCGCCCAGTGGCGGCACCGGAGATCGAGGCGATCGTCGCCACCTGGCCCGCGCGCTTCGACCCCGCGCGCGCGTTGTCGCTCGGCTTTGCGCCGCACGGCACGCTCGACGCCCTGGTCGGCGAGTTCATCGCGGACACGCGCGGGGCGTCTTAGGGCGCGCCTCTTCGGGGTGGTTGCCGCCGCGTGATCGTGGGCGGCCCGATGCCGGCCTCCGAACGGATCAGAGCTCGACTTCGGCGCTCGCTTCCCGGCTGAGGTGGACGCTGGCGCCGTTCTCGGCGCGACGGAAATAGGAGAACGCGACGGTCGCCGCGGCGAGGGCCACGAGCGTGGCCATCACCAGGTGGAAGCCGTTCATGAAGGCCGTCGTACCCAGATCGCCAAGGGCGACGGCGTGTCCGTTCTTCGTCACCGCCGTTTGCCCCGCGGCGACCTGGATGAACAGCATGCCCGAGATGTCGATCCCGAAGATCAGCCCAAGGGAGCGCGACATGTTCAAGAGACCGCCCATCACGCCGAGCTTGTCACGCGGCGTCGAGGCCATGGTGGAGCGGTTGTTTGCCGGCGTGAAGACGCCGAGGCCCGCGCCCATCAGCAGCATCGCGGCCACGAGGTAGACGGGAGCATGGTGGCTGGGGGCGAAGATCAGCATCGCGGAACCGACCATCAGCATGAGCGAGCCGGCCAGCGTGAGGGTGCGCGCGCCGAAGCGGTCCGCGGCGCGGCCGGCGAAAGGTGCCAAGAAGGCCATCGCGGCCGGCACGGGCATCAGCATCACGCCGGACCAGGCGGTGGTGTAGTGCAGCACGTCCTCGAAATAGAACGGCAGCAGAAAGAGGCCGGTGAACAGCACGTAGTAGGCGAGGAATGCGGTGGAGTTCCCGGCGACCAGCGCGTAGCGGCGGAACAGCCGGACGTCGATCATCGGGCTCTTCACCCGCAGCTCGGTGAGGACAAAGGCCGCGAAGCTGGCGATGCCGAACGCCAGTTCGCCCTGGACGACCCGCGAGCCCCACCCCGCGCTCTGGGCGCCGTTGACCGCGAGCGCCACGCCCAGGAGGCCGACGGTGAAGAACCCGATGCCCGCGAAATCGACCTTCTCGCGGTGGCCGGCGGGGTGATAGCGGGGCAGGACGATGTAGGCCATCACCAGCCCGGCAATCCCGATAGGCACGTTCACATAGAAGATCACGCGCCAGCCGACCGCGGCGATCAGCATCGCGCCGATAAAGGGACCGAGCGCCATGGCGGTCGCCTGGATGGCGGCCTGAACGCCGAGCGCCTGGCCGAGGTCGCGCTTGCGGAAGACCACCGTGATCAGGGCCACCGAGTTCGCCTGCAGCAGCCCGGCGCCGATCGCCTGCACGCAGCGGGCAATTATGAGAAACATGGCGGTCGGCGCCAGACCGCAGGCGGCAGAGCCGATAACAAAGACCCCGAAGCCGGCGTTGTAGAGCAGGCTCCGCCCATAGATGTCGGCGAGCCGGCCCACGACGGGCAGGGCAATCGCGAGCACCATCATGTAGGAGATCGACACCCATTCGACGAGCGACAGCCGGACACCGAATTCGCGCCGGATCGTCGGCAGGGCGATGTTCACGATGCTCACGTCGAGCGCTGACATGGTGGCGCCTATGAGCACCACGCTCAGCACCGCCCACTGCCAGCGGTCTCGCGCCACCAGACCTTCGTGGTCGGGTCGGGCGCGGAGATGGAGGAAGTTCAGGCGGTTGCTCATGGCGGCGGCATCTTCAAGATTGAGAGTTGCACAAACGCAAAAACCCCCGGAATGGAAATTCCGGTGGTTTTACCAGTAAGATTATGGGCTCAACCGAAAGGGCGATGCAGGATTTATATGTGTCAAAATAGCAATCCTGCATACGCAAAAACGCCGTGACTCATGATTGGGTCGGCCGGATTTGTGCCATTTTGGTGTGACCCCGGCGGATTTCCGCTCAGGAAATGGTCTGGATCCGAGTCAAAAAGCGCAGGCGGAGGACGGCCTCGTCTCAGGCAGGACGCGGAGGCGGATAGCATGCGAGGTGTCGCGTGATATGGGCCGGAAGCGCGATTTTTGTCACGAACGCCGGCTACTCAACGTAATTTGAAATAATTTTGCCTGGAATCCGCCACGTTCCGCCGGCTATATCCTCGCCCGATATGAGCTCCGGGAGAACCTCGACATGACCAATCTGAAGCGCGCCCTTCTCGTCGTCCTCGCCGCTGGCTCACTCGCCGCCTGCTCGGACCTCACCAGCACGCAGCAGCGCGTGCTTTCGGGAAGTGCCATCGGCGCCGCGGGCGGGGCCGTGATCAGTGCCGTCGCCGGCGGCCCGATCCTGCTTGGCACGGCGATCGGCGCCGGCGCCGGCGCTGTCGCGGGCGCGGTGACGTCGCACTAAGCGGCGTTCGCACGGGACCGCCGCGAGGCCGCCTTGTGGGCGACCTCGCGGAAGCGGGCGTCAGGCGGCTTCGGCCAGCCTTCCCTCGATCAGCAGGTCCTGCGGGCCGGCCGAGACGTGGACCGTCTCGCCCTCCGCGATCGAACCTTCGAGGATCCTAGAGGCCAGCGGGTTCTGCAGGCTGCGCTGGATCACCCGCTTGAGCGGCCGCGCGCCGTAGACCGGGTCGTAGCCCTCCGCCGCCAGCCAATCGAGCGCCTTGGCGTCGAGTTCGAGCGCGATCGAGCGGTCGGCGAGCAGCTTGCGCAGCCGCCCGAGCTGGATGTCCACGATCGCCGCCATGTCGCTCTTCTGCAGCCGGCGGAACAGCACCGTCTCGTCGAGCCGGTTGAGGAACTCCGGCCGGAAGTGCTGGCGGACGATGTCCATCACCCCCTTGTAGGCGAGGGAGAGGTCCGCACCGTCCGGCTGGGCTGCGAGGATCTCGCTGCCGAGGTTGCTGGTCAGCACGATGATGGTGTTGCGGAAGTCGACCGTACGGCCCTGGCCATCGGTGAGCCGCCCGTCGTCGAGCACCTGCAGCAGGATGTTGAACACATCCTCGTGCGCCTTCTCGACTTCGTCGAACAGCACGACCTGATACGGCCGGCGGCGGACCGCCTCGGTCAGCACGCCGCCCTCGTCGTAGCCCACATAGCCCGGCGGCGCGCCGATCAGGCGGGAGACGGCGTGCTTCTC
>JAJYFW010000156.1 GCA_021785335.1 Pseudomonadota bacterium | reverse complement strand
GCCCTTGCGACCATCGCCGCCCCCTGGCCGGGATTGGCGGCGTCCGTCGCCGCGATCCGCGCGGCGATCTCCGCCGCGTCGGCGATGCCCTTCTCCGCCAGCAGCGCGCGCAGCCCGTTGAGGATGTCGCGCTCGTCGAGATCCTTGAGGATCATGCCGCCTCCAGCCAGGATTCGAAGAGCTCGACCAGCAGATCGGCATCCGCCCCGGGCCAGATCCGCCGCAGGTCAAAACGAACGTGGTAGAGCGCAAGCTCCTCCGCCGGCAGCGCGAAGGCGAGCTTCTCCGGGTTGCGGAACCGCCCCAGCGCGCGGTGGATCACACCCTCCTGCCCGCGCACGTAATAGGGCGTGCGGATATGGCAGGGCCCGCGCGTCTCCGGCCAATCGAGCCGTACACGCACCCGCGTGCCCGGGGTCAGTTGCGCCGTCATCGTCCGGCCCCCGAAGTCGCGTGCGCGCGCAGCGCCGCCTCGGTGATCACGCCCTTCTCGATCAGGATCGCCGCGATCGAGCGCACCCAGCGCCGGTAATAGGACAGCCGGTGATAGACGTCCTCCGGCAACGCCTCGATGCCGCGCCGCAGCTCGTCCACGCTCATCACACCCTTGGCGCCGAGGATCTGGCGGATCGCGTCCACCTCGCGGTCGAAGTCGTCGAGCGCGTGCGGCGCGGTGTCCACCGCCTCGCACAGGAAACGCGGCACGCCGCCGAGGTCGTGCATCGCGCGTGGAACCCGGGCCGCCGGATCGGCGGAAACATCGTTGCTCATGCCGCCAAGGTTAGCGCCGCTCGCCGTTCCGTGCCACGGGCCGTTCGCTACGGGGGCTACTTCACCACCTCGTTCGGGTCGACGCCGAAAATGGCGCTGCGCGGCACCCAGCCGTCATGCCCGCCGGCGATCACGCGGCACCAGGGACCAGGCGGGCAGGCGCGCAACTTGCCGACCACGCCGTGCTCCACCATCGCCACCGCCCGCGCGGTACCGGAGGGGCGGGCGCGCAGCAGCACGCTCTTCGCCGTCACCATGAAGCCGCGCACCCCTGACAGCAGGATCTCGTGGATCCAGCCGCGGTCGCCCGCAGGGTCCACCACCAGGCGCCAGACATCGAACTTGCGCAGCACTTTCACCGGCATGCCGCGACGGTGGTAGACCCAGCGGATCGGGTACTGGAAACCCGGTCCCTGCCGCAGATAAACGTCGGACGAATTCAGCGTCTCCCAGTACGGCTTGAATACCAGCTTCGGCATCGGCGCCGGCTCAGGCTTCTCGGGCACCGCGGCGGCCACGGGCTTCGCGGCCGGTGGGGTCGCGGCCGGAGGCGGGCTGGCCTGCGCCGTCGCGCCCGGCGGCGGTGGCGGCAGCGGCAACGGCGCTTGGCTGTGCGCGGCCGGAGCCGTGGCCGGGTGCGAGACCCCGAGTTGCGAGGACGCGTGCGCAGCCGGCGCGGGCGCGGCGGGCACATGCAGAAACGCCGGCGGGATCGGCGGCGCCGCGGCGCGCGCCGTGCCCGCGGCGAGCACCAAGATGAACCCGAGCACGGGCCCGAACGACCAGCCCCAACGCATCGGCGCCTCTCTACAAGTCACGCCCGAGAGCGGGTCAAGCATCGGCCCTCAAAAGGAAACGATCTCGCCCGCCGCCGCGAGCAGTGTCGTCATCCCCGCAACCTCGACCCCGGGCGCAAGACGCCACGCCGCGATCCCCGCGAGGCGCAGCGCCGTCTCGCAGGCGATCATCCGCACTCCCAGTTCCGCCGCCGCCGCCCGCAGCTCCGCGAATGTCACGACCCCGAGCGAGCGCCGCCGCGCCTCCTCCACCACTTCCTGCCCGGCCGCCCCGTCGGCCAGCAAGGCCGTCACGCCCGCATCAGTCGCGAAGACCACCACCGCGCGGCCGAGCGAGGCGGCGGTCGTCGCCAGCATCAGCGCCGCGTGGACGCGCGACGAGTTCGCCGAAAGCAGCACGATGCCGAGGGGGTCATGCGGCGCAGACAGGTGCCGGCTCCACGTGGTGCGAAAGGTCGCGATAGCCGTGCGCGCCGCAGGACGGGCACTCGGGGTCGCGGGGCACGCCGATGGTGCGCATGCGCGTCGCCAGCGCGTCCCAGATCAGCAGCCGCCCGGAAAGCGTCTCGCCGATGCCCATGATCTCCTTCAGCACCTCGGTTGCCTGCAGCGTGCCCATGACGCCGGTGACGGCCCCGAGCACGCCGGCCTCGCCGCAACTCGGCACCAGGCCCGGCGGTGGCGGCGCGGGATGCAGGCAGCGGTAGCAGGGCCCGTCGGCATGCGGCCGGAACACGCCGAGCTGCCCCTCGAAGCGCAGCACCGCGGCGGACACGAGCGTTTTACCGGCGAGCACACACGCATCCGAAAGCAGGAACCGCGTGTCGAAGTTATCCGTCCCGTCGCAGACGATGTCGTAGTCGCGGATGAGGTCGAGCACGTTGCCGGGCCCGATGCGCGCGCGCACCGGCCGCACCTCCACCAGCGGGTTGATCCGCCGCGCCGCCGCCGCCGCCGATTCCACCTTCGGCCTGCCGAGATCCGCCGTCCCGTGCGCCACCTGCCGTTGCAGGTTGGAGAGTTCCACCGCGTCGTCGTCGACGAGACCGATCGTCCCCACCCCGGCGGCCGCGAGATAGAGCAGCAGCGGCGAGCCGAGCCCGCCGGCGCCCGCGATCAGGACACGTGCGGCGCGCAGCTTCGCCTGCCCCGTGCCGCCGACCTCGGCGAGCAGGATGTGGCGCGCGTATCGCCGTATCTCGTCCTCTGAAAAATCCAGGTCCATCGCCGGCATATGGGCGCCCGCAGGCGCACCACGCAAGGCCGCCCGCGGGTGAGGCCGGTCGCAGGTCAGGCGGGGCGCAGGTCAGGCCGGCGTCGCCGGATACCCCGCCTCTTCCAGCGCCGCGATCACCGGCGCCGCCTCCGCACCCTCCACCGTCACGCGATGCGTGGGCAGATCCACGGTCACGCGCGCCGCCGGCGCCACCGTCGCCACCGCCTCCTTCACCGCGCGCTCGCAATGCGAGCAGCTCATGTCGGGAACGTTGAGTGTCAGCATTTCTACCTCCATGCCCCAGATGGGCCTTCCCATCGTGGCAAGGTCAACCCCTCGACCACCGCCGCAGCGCGACCAGCGACCAGATCGCCTCCACCAGCCCGAACGGCCATGCCCCCTGCAGGAACCCGTAGACCGAGCCGAGCGCACACGCGCCGGCGAAGCCCAGCACGAACCAGCTGCTGCGCCGCTCGAACGCGTAGCAGACCAGCATCGCCGTAACCGCGAACAGCCCGAACCAGGTGAGCGGCGTGAACACTCAGAGCGCGGCCAGGACGGAATCCGCCACCTCCCGCGTGCCCGCCGTGCCACCGGCGTCGCGCGGCCGGAGTCCTGCGGTGAAGGCCTTGTCCACCGCCGCGCGCAGCATGCCCGCCGCCTCCGCGCAGCGCGGCGCCGCGTGCCGCTCTGCCAGCCACTCCAGCATCATCGCCGCGGACAGGATCGTCGCTGTCGGGTTCGCCAGGCCCTTGCCCGCGATATCCGGCGCGCTGCCGTGGCAGGGCTGGAACACCGCGTGCGCGTCGCCGATGTCGGCGGAGGGCGCGAACCCCATGCCGCCGATCAGCCCCGCCGCGAGGTCGGAGAGGATGTCGCCGAACATGTTCTCCGTCACCATCACGTCGAAGCGCCACGGCCGGCGCACCAGGTCCAGCGCCGCCGCGTCGACATAGACGCATTCCGCCTCGATCGCCGGGAACCGCGCCGCCACCTCCAGGAACACGCGGCGGAAGAACGCCATGGAGGTCAGCACGTTCGCCTTGTCGACGCAGGCGACGCGCCCCGGCAGGCCGCGCGCCCGCCGCGCCCCGGCGATGCGGAACGCCACCTCGAAGAGCCGCTCGCTGGTGGCACGCGTGATCACCAGCCGGTCGATCGCCCGCGCGTCGTTCTCCACCCGCCCCAGCTTGCGCTCGGCGAACAGGCCCTCGGTGGATTCGCGCAGCAGCACGAGATCGAGCGAGGCCGCGCGGGGATCGGCCAGCGGGATCGGCAGGCCCGGGATCGCGCGCGCGGGCCGCACCCCGGCATAGAGCCCAAGCTCCGCCCGCAGATCGAGTTGCGGCGAGATTTCCGTCCCGTCGGGATAGCGGACGGCGGGGTCACCCATGGCGCCGAGCAGGATTGCGTCGGCCGCCCGGCACGCCGCCATGGTGGCCGCCGGCAGCGCTTCGCCCGTGGCGCGGTAGCACGCCGCCCCGGCGGGGTGCTCTTCCAGCGCCAACGCCACGCGCACACGCCCGCAGGCCGCGCGCAGCAACGCCAAGGTCGGCGCCATCACCTCCCCGCCGATCCCGTCCCCCGGCAGCACCGCGATGCGAAATTCATCCATGCCGCATCCTCGCGTCGCATCAGGGTTCGTCAACCGGCCTTGACCTTCCTATTATGGGAAGCCCATCTCGATCCTCATGGACGGCGGCAACACCATCGACCTCGCGATCACCGGCATGACCTGCGCGGCCTGCGCCAACCGGGTCGAACGCGCGCTCAAGCGCACGCCGGGCGTCGCGGCGGCCTCGGTCAACCTCGCCACCGAGCGCGCCCGCGTGACACTGGCCGGCGCCGACGAGGAAGCGGTGATCGCCGCCGTCGCCCGGGCCGGCTATGGCGCCGCACCGCTCGAGGCCGCGCCGAAGGCCGACCCGTGGGAATGGCGGCTGCTCGGCCTCGGCGCCGTGCTCACCCTGCCGCTGCTCGGCCACATGGCGGGGATGCACCTGCCCGGCTGGGTGGAACTGGCGCTGGCCACCCCGGTGCAGCTGGTCGTTGGCTGGCGCTTCCACCGCGGCGCCGTCGCCGCCCTGCGCGCACGCGCGCCGAACATGGACGTGCTGGTCTCGCTCGGCACCTGGGCCGCCTACCTGCTCAGCCTCTGGGATCTCTGGGCGGGCGGGCCGCGCTACTTCGAATCCGCCGCGATGGTGATCGTGCTGGTGCGCCTGGGCAAGGCGCTGGAGGCGCGCGCCCGCCGCCGCACCGGCGAGGCCTTGCGCGCGCTGGAGGCCCTGCGCCCCGCGACCGCCTGGCGCCTCGCCGACGGCGTGGAGACGCAGGTGCCGATCGCCTCCCTGCGCGTCGGCGAGCGCATCGCCGTGCCGCCTGGCGAGCGCATCCCGGTGGACGGCATCGTGCGCGCGGGCGAGAGCGAGGCGGACGAAAGCCTGCTCACCGGCGAGAGCCGCGCCGTGCCGAAGGCGCCGGGCCTGCGCGTCGTCGCCGGTTCGCTCAACGGCACCGGACGTCTTGAGGTCGAAACGACGACGCTCGCCGGCGAGACCATGCTCGCGCGCATCGTCCGCCTGGTGGAGGACGCGCAGGCGGCCAAGCCGCCGATCCAGCAGGTCGTCGATCGCGTCAGCGCCG
>JAJYFW010000155.1 GCA_021785335.1 Pseudomonadota bacterium | reverse complement strand
GCCCTCGCGGAACCATGGGCGGCGGGAGTCGAGGTGATGTGGGTCAAGCGCAGGCGAGCTCCTCGGTTTGGGGATCCTGAGCTGGGTGCAGGGGTTCGGCGGCGAGTGAGTTGGGATGTCCTTCGGGGATACGCACGATGGTTTCCGTGCCGATCAGCGAGGCCGGGCCGGTCATGTGCACCGGCTGCAGCCACGGCGACCGGCCCGCGACTTGGCCGGGGTGCCGGCCAGGCCCGGTGAACAGCACCTTGACCGCCTTGCCGGCGCAGTCACGGTTGAACGCGTGCTGCTGGTCGCGCAGCAGAGCCTGGATTTCGGCGAGGCGCCGGTCCTTTTCAACCTCCGGGATCTGGCCGGTCGCGGCGGCGGCCGGCGTGCCGGGGCGCGGCGAGTACTTGAAGCTGAACGCCTGCGCGAAGCCGATATCGCGGATCAGCGCCAGGGTTGCCTGGTGATCCGCACCGGTCTCACCCGGGTGGCCGGCGATAATATCGGTGGAGAGCGCGAGGTCGGGCCGCGCCGCGCGCAAGCGGTCCACGAGGCGCCGGTACTGATCGGCCGTGTGGCCGCGGTTCATCGCCGCCAGTACCCGGTCGGAACCCGATTGCACCGGCAGGTGCAGGAACGGCACCAGTGCCGGCACGTCGCGATGCGCCGCGACCAGATCCTCGTCCATGTCGCGCGGGTGCGAGGTGGTGTAGCGGATGCGCAGCAGACCCGGGATTTCAGCGAGCTTCCGGACCAGCCGGCCGAGCCCGCCCGCATCCCCATGCCACGCATTCACGTTCTGGCCGAGCAACACGATCTCGCGCGCGCCGCCCGCGACGAGCTGCCGCGCCTCGGCGAGCACCGCCTCCATCGGCCGGCTCGCCTCCGCGCCGCGCGTGTAGGGGACGACGCAGAAGCTGCAGAATTTGTCGCACCCCTCCTGGATGGTCAGGAAGGCCGAGATTGCGGGCGCCGCGCTTTCCGGCAGGTGGTCGAACTTGCTCTCGGCCGGGAACTCCGTCTCGATCACCGCCCCGGCGGCGCGGGCGGCGCGCGCGACCATCTCCGGCAGGCGGTGATAGGTTTGCGGCCCCATCACGATATCGACAAAGGGCGCGCGGGCGACGATCTCCTGCCCCTCGGCCTGTGCCACGCAGCCGGCGACGGCGAAGACCACGCTGGGCCGCGCCTGCTTCAGCGGCCTGAGCCGTCCCAGCTCGGAAAACACCTTTTCCGAGGCATTCTCGCGGATGTGGCAGGTGTTGAGGATCACCATGTCGGCGTCCTCCGCCCGTTCCGTGGGCGCGTAGCCGAGCGGCGCGAGCACGTCCTGCATGCGGGCGCTGTCGTAGACGTTCATCTGGCAGCCCCAGGTGATGACGTGCAACCGTCGCTTGGCGCGCGCTTCGGCCACCGGCATGCCGGTCGTCATGAGGGGAGCAGGCCGGCCGGGGGCGGCCGGGACGGGCTGGCCGTCCGGCGCGAGGCGCTGCCCGCGGACGGGATCAGGCGCAAGGGACGGCGGAATTCCTAGGCATCGCGATCACTTTCGCAACAGCGTCAGTGACTTTGTCAAGCATTGGTTTTGTCACGCATAGGCGGCATCGGCCGCGTCCGGCACCACTGTCGCGATCGCGGGCTCGCGGTTCTGTCGCAGCGTCGCCGCACCGTTGGCGACCACGCGCCAGGAAGCCGCCGCGAGCGCCTTGCGGTCGGCGAAATCCGCGGGGTCCATGGCGGGGGCGTGCAGCACGCTCGCACGCAGGCCGCGCTGGCGCAGCAGCCGCCAGGCGTGCGGCACCAGATCCATGTCCGCGTACCAGGCGAAAAGCGGCCGGCTGGCGCGGCCGGCGGGCAGGAATCCCACGCGGTCATAGGCCAGCGAGATCGGGCAGATGACCGGGGCGACACCCTCGCCGCGAGCCGCGGCGGCGAAGAAGGTAGGGCGGAACGGCAGCACGCGGGTGCCGTCCGAACTCGTGCCCTCGGGGAACAGGATCAGGTTGTGGCCACCGGCCAGGCGCTCGCGCATCGCGTCCCGCTCTCGCCCGGTGGTAGCCCGGCGGCGCTCGACAAATACGGTGCGGCCGAGCCGCGCAATCAGCCCGATCCCAGGCCAGGAGCGCACCTCACCTTTGGAGACGAACGCCGCGGGCAGCAGCGCGCCGAGCACGAGGATATCGAGCCAGGAGGAATGGTTGGCGATATAGACCACCGGCCGGCCGGTAGGTTCCGCGCCGGCCAGCCGCACCTCGCGCAGCGACAGCCCGATGCAGAAGCACATGCCCCGCCAGTAGACGCGCGGGAAGGCGACCTTCGCCTCGCCGGGCAGCAGCAGGCACGCGGCCTGGACCGGCATGCACACCAGCGACCACAGCACCACTGCGCTGATGCGGACCACGGCGAGCGCGGTACGGCCCCACCCCTCGTCGATCGGTCGCAGCCCCAGCGCGTCGAACGGGTCGATGTCCGGCGCCAGGACATGGCCCCTCGCCCGCAGCTTGCGCGGTGCCTTGCTCATGGCGCGAGCGCCCCCATCCGGATCGCGGCCGCGCGGATCGTCGCTGGAACGAAACTCACGAGGGCTCTCCTAGCGTTCCGGCCCGTGCCGGACAATGAAGCCGGGATGACGATTGGCGCAAACTCCCGTGTCAAAGACATGGCGGACCCGCGACAACCCGAAAGCGGCGCAACCAACGGATGGCGGCACCGACGGTCCATGCCTACAGCACGCACAGGCTGACGATCCGCTGTCAGCCGCGAGATCGACAACAATCCTTCGAGACGCCGCCGCATGAACCCGCCAAGGCAAGCCACCCCAGCGCCCACCACCGAGGCCTGGGCGCTGCTGCTCCTGCTCTCGCTTCCCTGGGGCGGCAGCTTCGTCTTCTTCCGCGTCCTCGCGGGCAGCCTGCCGGTGTTGACCACGGTCTGGAGCCGGGTTGCGCTCGCCTCCGCCGCGCTGTTCGTGCTGCGCCGGCTGCACGGCGAGCGGGCGCGCATCCCCTGGCGCGACGTGTCGGTGATGGCGGTGCTGAACAACGTCGTCCCGTTCAGCCTGCTCGCCTGGGGCGAGACGCGGGTGACGGCGGGGCTTGCCGCGGTGCTGAACGCGACCACGCCGGCCTTCGCGGTGCTGATCGCGGCCACGCTCGGCGGTGAGGCGCTGTCGCGCGGGCGCCTCGCGGGGTGCCTGCTCGCCTTCGCCGGTGTGGCGGTGTTGATCGGCCCGGCCGTGCTCGCGGGCGGCGATGCGCTGGGCGCGTTCGCCTGCCTGGGCGCGGCCTGTTGCTACGGGTTCGCGGCGCTGTGGGGCCGGCGGCTGCGCGGCACGCCACCGCTCGCTTCCGCCGCCGGCCAGTGCATGGCGAGCGCCGTGCTGCTGCTGCCGGCAATGGCGCTGATCGACCGCCCCTGGGCGCTGCCCATGCCGGGCGTGGTCACATGGGGCGCGATACTGGGCCTCGCCTGGCTCAGCACCGCCTTCGCCTATGTGATCTTCTTTCGCATCGTCGTCGTCTCCGGCCCGCAGAACGCGATGCTGGTCACGTTCCTGACCCCGGTGACCGGGGTCCTGCTCGGCGCGATCTTCCTCGGCGAGACCGTCGCACCGCGCATGCTGGCCGGCCTGCTGCTGATCGCAGCGGGCCTCGCCGCCATCGACGGGCGCCTCGGCTCGCGCCTGGCCCGCCGGATTGCCTGAGGCCCGCCCTTGCCAGAACCACCCCGCCGGGCGATGCGTCCTCCATGCACCTGACCATCGCCACCTGGAACATCAACTCGCTGCGCCTGCGCCGGGAACTTCTGGGCAAGCTGCGCGACGAACTCGACCCCGACGTGATCTGCCTGCAGGAAACCAAGGTGCCGGACGAGTTGTTCCCCGAGGAACTCGGCCCCGCTCTCGGCTACCCGCACGTCGCGCGGCGCGGCATGAAGGGCTACAACGGGGTCGCGATCTTCTCGCGCGTGCCGATGAAGGAGGTCGCGAAAACGCCGGACTGGTGCGGCCGCGGCGACTGCCGGCACCTCGCGGTGCGGCTGGCACTACCCGCGGGCGAGATCGAGCTGCACGACTTCTACGTCCCGGCCGGCGGCGACATCCCGGACCGCGAGGCCAACGACAAATTCGGCCACAAGCTCGACTTCATCGCCGAGGCGCGGACCCATTTCGCCCAGCGGCGCCTCAAGCGCGCGGTGCTGGTCGGCGACCTCAACATCGCGCCGCTCGAAAGCGACGTCTGGAGCCACCGCCAGCTGCTCGACGTCGTGAGCCACACGCCCGTCGAGACGGAGGGGCTGCTCGCCTGGCAGGGCGCGGGGTTCCGCGACGCGGTCCGCCACCTCGTGCCGGAGCCGGAACGCCTCTTTACGTGGTGGTCGTACCGCAATCGCGACTGGCGCACCTCCGATCGCGGGCGGCGGCTCGACCATGTCTGGGTGACGCCGGACCTGCTCGATACCGTCGCGAACGTGCGGGTGCTCAAGGACGCGCGGGACTGGCCGCGCGGCAGCGACCACGTGCCGGTCGCGGCGACGCTGCGGCTGGATTAACCGCGTGGCTCGATTGGCGGGGCCGGGGCCGGCAGTGGCGGTCAGGCGGCGACGGCGACAGGCCTCGCCGCGGGGTTGAGCCGGTAGCCGCGACCCTCGGTCGCGATCATCTCGCCCGCGAGATCGCCGAGCTTGCGCCGCAGGCGGTAGACATGGGTCTCGAGCGTGTGGGTCGAGACCCGGGTGTTGTAGCCCCAAACGGCCGCGAGCAGGGTCTCGCGCGGCACCGCGACGGAACCGGCGCGATAGAGGAACTTCAGGATCGCCGCCTCTTTCTCGGTCAGCCGGACGCGCTGGCCCGCGGCGTCCGTCAGCGAGCGGGCTGAAGCGCTGAAGCGGAACGCGCCAAGCTGCAGCGTCGCGTCGTCGCTGTGCTCGTGGTTGCGCAACTGCGCGCGCAGCCGCGCCAGCAGCTCCCTGAGGCGAAAGGGCTTCGCGATGTAGTCGTTGGCGCCGGCATCGAGCCCGCGCACGATATCAGCCTCCGTCGCATGCCCCGAGACGATCAGGATCGGCACCCGCACGCCGATCTGGCGCAGCCGGCTGCAAAAGGCGAGCCCGTCCCCATCCGGAAGCCCTACGTCGAGCAGGATCGCGTCGAACGCCGGCGGCGAGGCGAGCAACATGCGCTCCGCCTCGGCCAGGCTTGCCGCCTCGCGCGGCGCGAATTCGCCGTCATGGCCAAGCTGCTCGACGAGCAGCGCCCGCACCGAGGCATCGTCGTCAACGATCAGGATCGGGCGCATCGGTTGCTGGCGGATCGCAGCCATCGTCGTCCTCTTACTGGGCAATGCCGAATCAAAGGGCCGTGGCCCGCCGCCCGCGGGCCGCCTCCATGGTGGCGGCGGAGGCCCCGGGGTCAAGTCAAATCAGCGATACGGCCGTTCTATGGCAGCCCGTAC
>JAJYFW010000002.1 GCA_021785335.1 Pseudomonadota bacterium | reverse complement strand
TATCAAAACGATCGCAGTCGAGCAACCGTTATCACGGAATCGTGTGAATTTTCGATATATATGAGTCCCTTATGCCACACTTTCCCCGGTCGGACCGCCTTTGTAATAACCCGTCACCGTAAAAGGGTCCTGTTGCGTCGCAAAAAAGAGTCGAGTCGCGGCGAAGGGACGATCGGGCGGCTCCGGTGCAACGAAACCGGCACCCGGAGATAGCCTGCCGTGCGACTGAAGGCCGCCGCCACCCCGGCAATCGAGCCGGTGAACCGCCGCCTCTCTCGCCCCTCGATGGGCGCCATTGCCGCCCGTGGACTGCCCATGTTCTTCGGCATGGCCGCCTTCCCGGGGCTTAGGGACGCCGTACTGCCGTCGGGTCTGGACCGGTGCGCCGCTGTTTCCCGCCCAAGGTAGGGGCGTGGTCCTCGTGCTGGTCGGCTTCACCAATGTCGCCGTCGCTGCCGTTCACCGACTGTTTTCTCGCGGCCGCCGGCATGCGGGCCCTCGACGCCCGCCTGCCGCAGCGCGGCGGCGACCGCGGGCGGGGTCAGCGGCTGTTGCTCCATCACGACGCCGAACGGCGCCAGCGCATCGTTGACGGCGAGCGTCACCGCGGCCAGCGCCCCCATCACCCCGCCTTCGGACATGCCCTTGCTGCCCGTCGGCGTCCGGCGGCTTGGCGTGTGGCAGGACACGATCTCGATCGGCGGCAGGTCGGCGGCGGTCGAAAGCCCGTAATCCATGAAGCTGCCGGTCACGTTGTGGCCGTCGGCGTCATAGACAACCTGTTCGCGCAAGGCGCCCGACAGGCCCATCGCGATCGCTCCGTGCTGCTGGCCCTCGACGATCATCGGGTTCAGCACGGTGCCGCAATCCTCGGCCACCAGGTAGCGAACCGGTGTGACGAGTCCGGTGTCGGCATCGACCACGACCTCGCACAGATGGGTCGCGTTGGAATAGGTCATGGCTGGCGGATCATAGGCTTTGTGCGCCTCCAGTCCCGGCTCCATGCCCTCCGGCAGGCGTAGCGGGTCCAGATAGGCGGTGCGCGCGATGTCCTCGATGCCGAGGCCGGTATCCCGCCACGCGCTGTCGATCCGCCGCTGCAACCGCCCTTCCGCCAGCCGCAGGTCGTCGCCCGAGTTCAGCCCCAGCAGCGCGGCGCCGATCGCGCGGACCTTCCCTTGCAGCGCCTGACCGGCAAGGAACAGCACCGACCCGCCGGCCGTGCCGCCGCGTGCGCCCCGGCTGCCCATGCCGTACGGCGCCACGTCGGTGTTCCCGAGATGGATGCGCACGTTCTCCGCCGCCACGCCGAGCCCGGCGGCGACGGCCTGCGCCAGGGCCGTCTCGTATCCCTGCCCGGAGCCCATCAACCCCACCGCGGCGTCGACGGCTCCTGACGGGCCGATCTTCACCCAGGCCGCCTCGTGCCCTGAGCCGGGGATGCCGGCAGCCTTGTAGAACGCGGAACCATAGGTCGTGGATTCGATGACGGTGCAGACGCCGAGGCCACGGTGGACCCCGCGCGTCCGGTCCGCCGCCTGCCTCGCGCGGAAGGCCGGCACGTCGAACGCCGTCAGCGCCGCCTCCAGTGTCTCGGCCGGCGTGACGTCGTGCAGAACCTCGCCGCTCGGCATCGTGTAGGGAAGTTCCGACCGCGCAATCATGTTGCGCCGGCGCACCTCGATCGGGTCGAGGCCGAGCTCGCGCGCCACGGCATCGATCGTACCCTCCATCACCCAGGAGGCGATCGACATTGGCGCGCGCATCGGCGCGCTGCCGCATTTGTTGGTCAGCACCACGCGCACGTCGAACGCATAGTCGGCGATGCGATACGGCCCCGTCGCGATGATGGCGACGACGCGCGCCATGTAGTTGGCCGGATAGAAACAATACGCGCCGAAATCCTCGACGATTCGCAGGTCGAGTGCCTGAATGCGCCCCTGCGCATCCACGGCGGCGCGCGTTTCCACCATCTGTTCGCGCGCGTGCGCGGCCGCCAGCAGGTTCTCGCCGCGCTCTTCCCGCCAGCGCACCGGGCGCCGCAGGTGCCGCGCCAGGGCGGCGACGCAGAGTTCCTCGCGGAACAGGGCGATCTTCTGGCCGAACGCGCCGCCGATGTCGGGGCAGATCACAGTGACCTGTGTTTCCGCGAGGCCTAGACGCGCGGCCAGCGCCGTGCGCAGCGGGTGCGGCGCCTGGTTGCCGATATGCATCGTCAGGTGCTGCCGCCCCTCGTCCCAGACGGCGCAGCAGCCACGCGGCTCCAGCGGCGCATGGGTCTGGCGGTGCTGGCCAAAGCGCGCGGTCACGACACGGTGTGCCGCGGCAAAGCGCGCAGCTGGATCGCCCGCCGAACAGCTTTGCCGCGAGACCACGTTGGTCGGGAGCGTCTCATCTACCAGTGCCGCGCCCGGTGCCATTGCGCCGGCGATGTCGACGACCGGTGGCAACGCCTCGTACGAAACGACGATCCGCTCCGCCGCGTCCTCCGCCTGCCAGCGGCCGCGCGCGACGATGCACGCAACAGGGTCGCCCTCGAAACGAACCTTGCCGACGGGCAGAGTTTCGATCGTGACGGGCTTGAGTCCCTCGATCGGCGGCGCCATCCGCAACGGCTTCGTCCACCGCGCGAAATCAGCGCCGGTGGCGATGCATTCGACGCCCGGCATGTGGGCGGCGGCATCCGTGTCGATGTCGAGGATGAGGGCATGCGCGTGCGGCGAGCGGACGAAGCGCGCGACCAGGGCGTCCGGAAAAGCCAGGTCGTCGAGGTAGCGGCCGCTTCCCGTCAGAAAGCGCCGATCCTCACGCCGGCGAGGACTGTCACCGATCGTGCTCACGGCCCGGCCTCTGGCGAGAGGAAACGTCCTGTCACGTGGGCGAAAACGTTCGGGCGTCCTGGGCCGATCGCAACGTTGCGGGGGAACGTGGCGGCGAAGACACTGGCTGGTCGCTCGTCGATGTCGGCCGGTGTGTCCATCTGCTGGATGGCTCGTCTACCGCGCCCGGTTCTGCGGAGACAAGGCTGTACCAGGCGGCGCGGGCGCTAGGTGAGGCGCGCCGCGGCGAGGCCCGCGATGCGGCCGAAACCCACAGCCGAGAGCAGCCCGTTGCCGGACAGATAGCCGTCCGCGCGCGGGCCGGAGACGCCCCGTCCGGCGCCGCCGGCAGCGAAGAGGTTGGGCAGCGGGCGGCCGTCGGCGCCGAGCACGCGTGCCTCCGCGTCGGTATCCGGTCCGCCCTGGGTGTGGAACAGCGCGCCGGTGACCCGCACGGCGCGATAGGGCGGAACGAGACGTTTCGCTTCGGAAAAGACGCGCCCGAACCCGTCGCGCGCGCCCGCGGCGGCGAGCGCGTCCGCCTCGGCGAGCGACGCGGCAAGCGCGGCCTCCGGAAGCGCGAACAGGGCGGCGAGCGCCCGCGCATCCGCCGCCTCGCGCACCGCACCAAGCGCCTCCGCGTTTCGGAAATCCTCGAACTGGCGGGCGATTTCCGCGATGCGCGCGTCGAAGATGGCAATCGCCTCGCCTCCCGGCTGCGCCAGAACCGCCGCCGCGTGTTCGGAATAGCCGTGGCTCTCGTCGGCGAAACGGCGGCCCTCGCGGCTTACCTGTATGCCGCCCTCGGTCATCGTCGCCCACGTGATGAGGATGCCGTGCGGGTGGGCCACCGAGCCGTGCCCCTGATGGCCTGGGAGATCGGCGAGCCGAGCACCGAGCGCCTCAGCCCATGCGAGCGCGTCGCCGCGATGGCCGGGATGGCCGAAATAGAGCGCATTGGCCATCGTGGGGATGTGCGAGCGCACACGCGCCCCATCGGCGCCGAAGCCACCGCAGGCGAGCACCAGGGCGCGGCAGGCGACGCGCTCGCGCCCGCCATCCGGGCGCTCGACCTCGACGCCGAGGATGCGTCCGGCGGCATCCGCGGCGAGGGTGGCGACGGTGGCGGATGTGACGAGCGGGATCCCGGCGCGCTCCGCGCCTGCGAGCAGGTGCCCCATCAGTTCCGACCCCGTGCGGCGGGGCGTGCCGTGCATGCGCAGCGCGGAGTGGCCAGGGTAGGTGAACCCCTCGACGACGGAGAACGGCACGCCGGCAGCGTCCGCGAGGAATTCCACCGCCTCGCCCGCGAGGTCGGCAAGGCGGTGGGCCCGCGCTGCATCGGTCCGGCCGCCATTCTTGGCCATGATGTCGGCAAAGAATGTTGCGGTATCGTCGCGGATGCCGAGCGCGCGCTGGAATCGCGTGCCGGCCGACGGGATCAGCCCCGAAGAGAGCGAGGTGGACCCGGTCGGCGTCACGTCGCGCTCGAGCAGCATCGTCTCGGCGCCGGCGGCGTGGGCGGACAGGGCCGCGGTGAGGCCGGCCGCGCCCGCCCCGACGACGAGCACGCCGGTCTCGGCGTCGGCCGCGAAGGTCTCGGCGCGCAGCAGTCGCATCGCGGTCCTCAGCCCGCGAGCATCGCCGGCACGTCGGCGCAGCGCGCAATGTCAGCGACCGGGCGCAGCGCGTCGATCGCGGTCTCGTGCACCGCCTGGTCAAAGGCTCCGCAGCCGTCCTCGAGCACGATGGTGCGAAACTCGCGCACTTCCGCGTCGCGCACGGTGGAGGCAACGCCTCCATTCGTGACAATGCCGGCGGCGAGCAGCGTTTCGATTCCGGCACGGCGCAGCACGAACTCCAGCCGCGACATGTAGAAGGCGGAGTAGGCGACCTTCTCGACCGCGATGTCGGACGGTGCCAGCGCCGCCACCAGCCCGTGGCCCCAGCATCCGGAGGCGAAGTCACCGCGTCGCAGGAATGGGCGCAGCGCCTTGAGCCGCGGCGCGATCATCGGCTCGCCGCCGCGACCAGGCACAAGGGTGAAATGGGTCGAGACGACGAGCCCGCCCGCTGCGCGCACCGCAGCCGCAACCGGCGCAAGCCGCGCGGGAATGGAAGCGATCGCATCGCTCCTGAGCCCGGCGCGGCCATACGCGCCGTCCGGGTGGATGAAGTCGTTCTGCAGGTCGAGCAGCAGCAGGGCGAGGCGTGTGGGATCCTTGATCATCGGCGGGGTCATCTCGCGCGCTCGAGGACGATGTTGCCCAGGCGGTCGCCGCGCGCGACCATGCCGGGATCGACGAAGATCGTGGTGTCGGGCTGTTCCAGCACGGCGGGGCCCTCGATCACGGCATCCGCGGGCAGTTCGAGCCGGGCATGGATTGCCGCCTCGTGCCAGGCGCCATCGACATAGACCCGCCTGGTCCCGCGCGCGGCGGCGCAGAGGCTGCCGCCCGATGGTGCGAGGCTCGCGAGATCGAAGAACGGGCGCCGGCCGATCACCGCGACATGGAGGTTGAGCACGCGCGGCGGAATCCCAGGCAGCGTGCGGCCATATGCGGCCTCATATTGCGCGGCGAAGGCGTGAGCGAGCGTCTCGCGGGTGAGCAAGCCGGGCTCCACCGAGGGGCAGGGCACGCGGATGGTGTGCGTCTGGCCCTGGTAGAGCATGTCGAAAGCCAGCACGAGGTCACGCCGTTCCAGCCGCACGCCCGCGGCATCGAGGGCGGCGTGGCCGTCCGCGGCGCGGCGCGCGATCTCGCGTTCGACCCGCGCGATGTCGAGTTCGGCAAGCGGGGCGTTGAGCGTCACCACCACGTCGCGGCGCAGATCGGCGATGACGCAGCCTAGCGCGCTGGTCACACCGGGGAAGCGCGGGATCAACGCGCGGGCGAGCCCGACCTCGCGGATCAGGGCACCGGCATGCAGCCCGCCACCGCCGCCGAAGGGCATCAGCGTGAAGCGGCGGGGATCGTGGCCGCGCTCGACGGAGACGAGGCGAATGGCGCCGGCCATGCGGCTGTTGGCCACACGCAGGATCGCCTCTGCCGCGGTCAGCGGATCGAGCCCGAGCGGAGCGCCGACATCGCGCGCGATGGCGTCGCGCGCCGCCTCCACGTCGAGCCGCGTCCGCCCGCCGATCGGGCGGCTGGCGTCGATGCGGCCGAGCAGAACGTTGGCGTCCGTCACCGTCGCGCGTGTTCCGGAACCGTAACAGGCGGGGCCGGGGTTGGAGCCCGCGGATTCCGGGCCGACGCGCAACAGGCCACCGGCGTCAACGGTCGCGATGGAGCCGCCGCCGGCACCGATCGTGGTGATTTCGACCATCGGCAGGCGCACGACCATGCCGAAGCCGATGCTGGTCTGCGGCGCCAAAGCCGTCTCACCGCCGGCAATCAGCGAAACATCGAAGCTGGTGCCGCCGACATCGCCGGTGACGACGTCGGCGATGCCCGCCGCGCGCGCGAGATGCGCGGCGGCGACGACGCCGGCCGCCGGCCCCGAGAGCGCGGTGCGGGCGGGGAAGGCGCGCGCCTCGGATGCCGTCATCGCGCCGCCGTTGGACTGCACGATGAGCAGGCGCTCGGCGAGCCCGCCCTCCGTCATCGCTGCCTCCAGCCGGTCGAGATACTCGGCGACCAGCGGCTGCAGATAGGCATTGATCGCGGCGGTGGAAGTACGCTCGAACTCGCGAATCTCGGGCAGGATCTCGGTCGCGACAGTGACGTGCGGGTCGGGCCAGGCGGCGCGGGTGGCGGCGGCGGCGGCCGCTTCGTTGGCGGGGTTGGCGTGGGCGTTGATGAACGCGATGGCGAGCGCTTTCGCACCCCGCTCGCGCAGTAGCCGCGCGGCGGCGGCGATCGCTTCCGGGTCCGGGGACTGCAGCACGGTGCCGTCCGCGCGCGTTCGCTCCGCGACCTCGATGCGCAGGTCGCGCGGAATGACGGGATCGAAACGACCACGAAGGCCCCATGTCGCGGGCCGGTCGCGCCGGCGCATCTCCAGCACATCGCGAAAGCCCTGGGTGGTGATCAGTCCCGCGGGGCCACCCTTGCGTTCCAGGAGGGCGTTGGTCCCGACTGTGGTGCCGTGGACGATGGTACCGATGAGGCCGCGCCTGGCGCCGCCCGCTTCAAGCCCGGCGAGGAAACCATCCGCTTCCGCGCCACGAGTCGAGGGCACCTTGGCCGTCCAGCTGCGCCCGTTTGCCTCGTCGAGAAAAAAGAGGTCGGTGAAGGTGCCGCCGACATCGACGCCGGCGATCACGCGCGGAGTGTCACGGCCGCTCACGCTGCCTCTCCTCTGGTGTCATCTCCCAGATAGCCGAGCGCGGCGTCGCGTGCGGCCGCCTGCGGGTCGCGTTCGCCGGGCGGGCCGTAGCCGCCACCACCTGGCGTTTCCAGCAGAAGCCTGTCGCCGCGCTCGATCCGCGCGCCGACCATTTTGGAAACCAGCTTCGGGTGCTCGCGCGCCTCGCCGCGGATGACGGTGAAGCGGTTGGGCGCGGCCCTGCTGCCGCCGACGATGCCTGGCGGGGGGAAGCGGCCGCGCTCGCCAAAGAGAAAGACCTCGGCGCTGTCGGCGAGCAACTCGATCTCGTAGATCGCGCCGAGCCCGCCACGGTGCCGCCCCGCGCCGCCGCTGCCCGGGCGTAGCGCCCAGCGGCGGAACAGTACCGGATAGGCGGCTTCCAGGATCTCGACCGGGGGAATGGTCGCGGTCGAGATCGGCGCGTTGCCGTGGTTGAGCCCGTCGCCTTCCGCGTGGCCGCCATGGCCGCCGCCGAAGAAAGAGAACATCACCCACCGCCGCCCGTCCGCGTGTCGCCCGGCGATGGAAAGGGCGTTGATCGTGCCGTAGGCGGGCGCCGGCACCGCGGCGGGGGCGGCGCGCGAGAGGGCGGCGAAGATCACGTCGATGATGCGCAGGATCGTTTCGGTATAGCCGCCGACCGGGCGCGGCTTGCGCGCGGCGAGCAACGAGCCCTCCGGGATCACCACCTCGACAGGCGTGAGCACGCCGGCATTGGCCGGCACGTCAGGGAAGACGTGCTTGAGTGCCACATAGACGCTGGCCACCGCGGTTGCGCGCGAGATGTTGAGCGGGCCGAGGCAGGCGGGCGCGCTGCGCGAGAAGTCGAGCGTCAGTCTGTCGCCCGCGACGGTGATATCGACGGCGATGCGCAGTGCCTCCGGCGAGATGCCGTCGTTGTCGAGGAAGTCCTCGGCCGCGTAATGCCCGTCCGGCAGGTCGGCGACATGGGTGCGCATCATGCGCTCGGCGCGGGTGCGCAGCGCCGTAAAGCAGGCGCCAACCGTTATCTCGCCGTATTCGTCGAGCAGCGCATCGAGCCGCCGCGCGCCGAGCTCCAGCGCCGCGATCTGGCCCGAGAGATCGCCGAACGCGGTCTGCGGCAGTCGCGAATTGGCGGTGACGATGGCGAGCACATCGCGCTGGCGCACGCCGGCGCGATCGAGCCGCACCGGCGGGATCAGCACGCCCTCCTGGAAGCACTCGGTCGCCTCGGGGTTGTAGTTGCCCGGCACGTTGCCGCCGACATCGTGCCAGTGGCCTACCGAGGCCAGATGGCAGAACAGCCGCCCACCGCTGAAATACGGCCGCACCAGCTTGAAGTCCGAGAGATGCGTCCCGCCGTCGTAGGGATCGTTGAAGAGGAACAGGTCGCCGTCGGCGAGTGGCTCATCCTTTGCCGTCTCGATCACCGCGCGCACGGCGAACGCCATGACGCCGACGAAGATCGGCAGCCCTGCCTTGCCCTGCACCAGCGTCTCGCCGGTCGCGGCGTCGTAGAGCCCGTGGCTCGCGTCGCGGGCTTCGGCGATGGTCGGGTTGAAGGCGGAACGGAACAGGGTCGCATCCATTTCATCGGCGATCTGCTCCAGCCGTCCGGCGAGGACGGCGAGCGTGATCGGGTCCAGCGCGGGTTCAGCCATGGTCGTAGCGCGCTCCCTCTGCGAGCATCGCGTCGAGGCCCAGGATGGCGTTGATGCCTGCGAGGTCGAGCATGCGCTCACGCATCGGTGCGGTGGTGCCGTGTCTGGCAAGGCTCGCGAAATACGTGTCGAGCGCGTGAGCGACGGCGCGCATCGTGCCGCCGGGAAAGATGGATATGCGGAAGCCCAATTCCGCGAGACGCTTCGCTGGCAGAACGGGCGTCGAGCCGCCTTCCACCATGTTGGCCAGCAGGGGCACGCGGGCGCCAAAGCGCTGCCCGACGTCGGCGAGTTCCGCCTCGGTGCGCGGCGCCTCGACGAAGAGAATGTCGGCGCCCGCGGCGAGATATGCCTCGGCCCGATGCATGGCGCTCTCGAAACCCTCCACCGCGATCGCATCGGTGCGCGCGATCAGGAGCGGCCCGTCCGTCTCGCGCGCATCCGCCGCGGCGCGCAGCTTGCCCGCCATCTCCTCCTTCGGGATCAGCGCCTTGCCGCGCAGATGGCCGCACCGCTTGGGCATCGCCTGGTCCTCGATCTGAATCGCGGCGGCGCCGGCGCGGGCGAGCACGCGCATCGTGCGCTGCGCGTTGATCGCGTTGCCGAAGCCGGTGTCGGCATCGACGATGAGCGGCACGCTCACGCGGTCGGCGATGGCGGCGACGGTGTCGGCGAGTTCCGCCAGACCGAAAAGGCCGATGTCGGGCCGCCCGAGCCGCGCATAGGCAATCGAGGCGCCGGAGACATAGAGGGCGGCGAACCCCGCCCGCTCCGCCATCAGCGCCGAGAAGGCGTCGTAGCAGCCGGGCGCGACGACGATGCCTGGTGACGCTAGCAGCTTGGCGAGCTTGTTCATGTCAGACTCCGAGATAGGTCCGGCGCAGCACCGGGTCGCGCGCGAGCGCCGCAGCTTCGCCCTGCATGGCGATGGCGCCGTTCTCCAGCACATAGGCGCGGCTGGCGAGGTCGAGCGTGCGCACCACGTTCTGCTCGACGATGAGAATTGCCGTGCCGCTGCCGGCGAGCGAGCCAACCAGGTCGAACATCTCGTCCACCAGACGCGGCGAAAGGCCGAGCGATGGTTCGTCCAGGATCATCAGTCGCGGCTCGGCCATCATACCGCGGCCAATCGCGAGCATCTGCTGCTCGCCGCCGGAGAGCGAACCAGCGAGCTGACGCCTGCGTTCCGCGAGCCGGGGGAACAGCGCGTAGACGCGTGCGAGGCCGGCGGGACGGCGCTCGCGGCCGCGCCGGTAGGCGCCGAGCAGCAGGTTCTCTTCAACCGTGTGGCGAGCGAAGACGCGCCTGCCCTCAGGGACATGGATGAGGCCGGCGGCGACGATCGTGTCGGGCTCGGCACGGGCGATACTTTTGCCATCGACACGGATTTCCCCGGCGCGCGGGCGCAGCAGCCCCGAAAGGGTGCGGTTGAGTGTGGTCTTGCCGGCGCCGTTGGCGCCGAGCACGGCGACGATCTCGCCCTCGCCGACCGCGAGCGTGACATCGCGCAGCACCGGCAGCGCGCCGTATCCCGCCTCCAGGCGCTCCACCTCAAGCAGCATGGTCGCCCGCGAGGCGCGACGCGGCGCCCTCGCCCAGATAGGCATCGACGACGATCGGGTCGCGCGCCACGTCGGCGACCGCGCCCTCGGCGATGACGCGGCCCTCGGCCAGCACGATGCAGCGCTCGGCGAGTTCGGCCACCGCCTGCATGACATGCTCGATCATCAGCAGCGTGACGCCGTCGTCGCGGATGGCGCGAATCGTGGGCAGCAGGGCGCCGACTTCACCCGGGTTGAGCCCCGCCATCACCTCGTCGAGCAGGAGCATGCGCGGGCGGGTGGCGAGCGCGCGGGCGAGCTCGAGGCGCTTGCGCCCGGCAATCGGCAGCGCGTTGGCCGGCTTGTCGAGATCGGCGCCGAGGCCGAGGCGATGCGCTACCGCCTCCGCCTCGGCACGCGCCTCGGCGCGGCTCGCGAGATGCAGATGCGCGCCCACGGCGATGTTGTCGCGGACCGAAAGCCCGCCGAAGGGCTGTACGATCTGGAATGTGCGTACCAGGCCCAGCCGGGCGATGCGCTCGGGAGGCCAGCCGGTGATATCGCGCCCGGCGAAGCGCACATGCCCGCTGTCCGGGTGGTGGAAACCCGCGATGGTGGCGAACGCCGTGGTCTTGCCGGCGCCGTTGGGGCCGATGAGGGCGGTGATGCTGCGCTCGGCCACCGCGAGCGAGACGCCGGCCAGAGCCACGACGCCGCCGAAGCGGCGATGCAGGTTCCTAACCTCCAGCATCGGGGCCTCAGGCATCGCGGCGAGCACCAATGGCGGCGATGCCCCCGGGCGCGAAGCGCAGGATCAGGATCAGGATGACACCGAAGATAGCGAGGTCGATGCCGGGCAGGCTGCCGAGGACGGCGTGGACAAGCTCGGCTACCACGCGCAGCGCCAGGGCACCGAACAGCGGTCCCCAGGGGGTCGCGAGCCCGCCCAGGATGGGGCCGAGCAGCGCCTGCACCGAAACCGCGACGCCAAAACCGTTGGCGGCGTCGATGAAGAGGAAGATCTGCAGGTAGAGCACGCCCGCCGTCGCGGCGAGCCCTGCCGAGAGGGCGGCGGCGGCGGTCTTCACCCGTACCGGCGCGATGCCGAGCGCGCGTGCCGCGTCCTCGTTCTCGCGCACCGCGACCAGGCGCGCTCCGAAACGCGAGCGCTCGAGGCCGAAGGCAAGCATGACGCCAAACAGCACGACGAGCCAGGCGATCCAGTACGGCACCCGCGGGTCGGCGAACTGGAAGGCGGCGGCACCGCGGTGCAGCGGCACCAGGAGTCCGAATCCACCGCCGGTGATGTCGAAGGAGGAGACGGCCACGCGCGCGATCTCGGCGAAGGCCAACGTTACGAGAGCAAAATAAGAGCCGCGCAGGCCCTGCCGGAACACCAGGGCACCCGCCACCGCTCCGACGAGCGCGCCAGCGACGATGGCGGCGGCCGCGGCGGCCCAGGCGTTCCAGCCGAAACGCACCTGCAACAGCGCGGTGGTGAAGGCGCCGGTGCCGTAGAACAGCGCGTGCCCGAAAGAGGACTGACCACCATAGCCGCCCAGGATATTCCAGGACTGGCCGAGGATCGTGGTGAGCAGCATCAGGGTGGCCGCGGTGAGCACGAAGCCGCTCGGAAATGCGAGCGGCAGCATGCCCGCGAGGAGCAGCACGGCGATCCCGGCGCGCGGTACCCATCGCATCAGGCGCGGGCGCCAAACAGGCCCGTGGGTCGGAACAGCAGCACCAGCGCGAACACCGCATAGATGCCCACGGGCGCGAGGCTCGGGCCGAACCACAGCCCGCTCAGGGATTCGATGACGCCGATGACGAGCCCCGCGAGCAGCGCTCCGGGGAAGCTGCCCATGCCGCCCATGACCACGGTGGTGAAGGCGACGAGCACAAAGGCGTAGCCGGCATCAGGCGAGACGTAGAAGGACGGCAGCAGCAGGCACGCCGCCGCCGCGACCGAGGCGGTGCCGATGCCAAACGTCGCCGCATGGATGTGGGTCACCCGGATGCCGACCAGGCGCGCGGCGTCGCTCTCGCGGGCCACGGCGCGGATGGCGCGGCCGAGGTCGGTGCGCGTGAGCAGCAGCCACAAGAGCCCCGAGAGCACGAGCGCCGCGGCGAAGGCGATGAGCTTGGGCAGCGGCAGGTACATCACGCCGAGATCGATCGTGCGGCTCGCGAGCGGAATGGAGGTGGTGCGCGTCGAGGGGCCGAACACGGCGAGCGCGAGGTTGTCGATGACGATGGACAGACCCAGGGTGACGAGCAGAACATTGGTGTCGCGCCCATGTCCGGCAGGACCGATGACCCAGCGCTGCAGGCCGTATCCCAGCACAAAGAAGAGCGGCACGAGCACCGGCAGCGCGGCATAGGGGCTCACGCCCGTCGCTGCCCAGAGGACCCAGGCGGCATAGAGGGCGAGCATCAGCAGGCTGCCATGCGCGAAGTTGATGATGTGCAGCACACCGTAGACAAGGGTGAGACCGAGGGCCACCAGCGCGTACACGGCGCCGTTGGCCAACCCGCCGATGAGGGCGGGCAGCAACAGCGCCGTGCTCACGCGGGGTTCCGCGAGCGCGGCACGAGGCGCGTCCGGTCCGTCGCGGCGCTCAGCCTGCGGCCGGGATTGGGAACACCGGCTTGGCCGAGGCGAAGGCCTTGGGGAAGATCACCTCCACCACGCCTTTCTGGATCTGCGTGTTGACCGGCGCTGCCCCAGTATTCTGGCCGTTGACGAACTTGGTCGGGCCATAGGGCATGATGGTATCGCTGTAGGTCGAGGCGGCGATCGCGGCGATGAGCTTCGCCTTGTCGGTGCTGCCGGCCCGCTCGATTGCGTCGGCGAGGACGCGCATCACCGAGTAGTTGAGCATCAGCTCGTAGGTAAGGTCCCACTTGTTGGCGGCGACCTTGGCGGCGAACGCCTTGGAGAGCGGCTTGTTCGGATCGTAGTAGTGGTTGCAGTCCATGATGTAGTCGCTGACCCTCGGGTGCTGCGCCGCAAAGGGCGCGTTGGAGGCGGCACCGCCGAGGATGGAGTAGATCGCAACCTTCGGACGCACGTGCTGCTGCGCGAAGGTGAGCGCCATCAGGATGTAGTCGTTCTTGTAGTTGGACGGGATGATGAGGTCCGGATTCGCCTGCTTGACCTGCAGCGCGATGTTGGTGAAGTCGCGCTCCGGTGTCGGGTGGCCGATGGTGGCCACGATCTTGAAGCCGAGGCCGGGCAGCTTCTCGTGCAGCAGCTTCGCCATGCCGGAGCCGAAGGCGCCGTTCTCGTGCACGATGGCGACCGTCTTGGCCGGCTTGCCGGCGGCGTCGTTGAGGGCGACGAGATTGGCGAGCCCTTCCGCCGTGACCTTGCCGAAGCCGGGGGCGAAACGGAAGACGTTGTTGAGGCCGCGCTGGACGATCTGGTCGACCACGCCGACATCGACCATGTAAGGCAGGCCGTGGCGCGCCGCCTGCTGGGTCGCGGCGAGGACCAGGTCGCTCGCGAAGCCGCCCTGGATCGCGACCACGCCCTCGCCGGCGAGGCGGTCGACCTCGGAAATGGCGGTGGCGGGGCTGGCCTGGGCGTCGGCGACGACAGCCTGGAGCTTGGCACCGCCCAGGGACTTGATGCCGCCCGCGGCATTGATCTCCTCAAGCGCCAGCAACGCACCCTTGCGGCCCTGCTGGCCGTCATAGGCAAGGAAGCCGGTAAGCGGCTGCAGCAGGCCGATCTTGACCGGCGCCGGCGCGGCGCCGGCGATGAGCGGCGCGCCGAGGGTCGCGGCACCCGCCCCCGCGATCAGACTCCGTCGGCCCATCGTCGATTTTTTCTGGACGTGCGTCATCGTGATCCCCCTGGCTGATGGCGGCGTCATTATAGGCAATGCTTACGGGCAGCAAGCATCCGCATCCGGTACGACGGCTCGGCAACCTCTGGGGGCCTGAACGCGGAATGTTCTCAGGTGGAAAAGTGGTTGCAGGGCCGCGCAACCGACGCTCCCATCATTTGACCGCAGCGGTGTGGGGCACGGGCTCCGGCACGGCGGATCTCCGTGTCCGGGAACTCCCAGGGGCAACACCAATGTGACCGACATCAGGTATTGGCGAATGTCGCGTGGTTGGCGCCGTGGCTTGCGACGGTAGAGCAATCCCTGACCCGGCTTTTATTCCGGATAACGGCTCTTGCAGAGAAGTGTCCTGAATCCCGACCGCCGGGTAGCGGTCGCGACCGACAGGGCAGGAAAGCCGGGTCGGGCTCGGCCAGCGGGTTGGCCGGTACTCACTTTTGCTCGGAAGTGGCGTCCCGTGTGCGACGAAACTGGGAACTGGGAGATAGCCATGAGGCTATCATAGGTACGGACGGCCCGGCGCACTCGCGGATTTCGGCATCAGATCACCCTGCGTATGAGCCACATCATGAAGGTCAGGACCAGGGCCCAGCAGGACAGGGATAACAGAAGGATCAACGGAAACGCGGTGCGAAGCGGTAACCGGCCGCTCTCGTCGTCATTCCACGCAAGTCCCAATTCGTTCCCGTCGGCGATGCTGGATTGTTTCGTGAAGGGGCCCTGGGTGTCTTGCGTTAGACCGGCACGTTGGTTTCTCTCGATGTGGCGGGCCGTGAGGCCTAGTTCCGTCGCGCTGGCGCTCCGGTGACTCGCCAGAGGGGAAAAAAGGATCCGGAGCCGGTGCGAGGTTTGATCGGCTCCGGACAGTCGCCCGCCGTTACCGAGAGATGTCAACGGCGGCCCGAGCATACCCTGGCGTGGGGTGGGGCGAACACCAGGGTTGCAGTCCCCCGACACTATGAGCCTCGGGGGAAGTCGTTCACGGCGAAGGCGTCACGGAAGCGGCCGCGCTGCCCGAGCCGGACGAGTTCGCGGACATCGATCCGGGCTGGCTCAGCGGAACGGCATTGGCCGTCTGCTGAACGCCCGCGTTGACCGAACTGGTGCCGGAACCGATGTTCGCGGTGGCGCCGGCGGAGCTGGTGCCATTGGCGTCAACGGGATCCCCGTTCGTTCCCGGAAGCTGGCCGGTCGCGCCGCTGTTTACGTTCACGGATGCGACCGGGCTGCCGTTGTTGGCGAGGGCACCGCTGGCCGTCCCGTTGCCCTTATAGGACGCTTGGCCGCTGCCGCTCGTCGCGAGGTTGCCCGCCGACGTGGACGAGCCGTTGACGCTCGTCGTGCCGAACTGGGTCGAGACCCCGACGGACGAGTTGTTGGACGCCGCCGAGGAAGCCGAGCCCGTGCCGTTGACCGAGCCGAGGACGCTCGCCCCGGCGCCGACCGACAGAGGACCCGAGCCCACGGCGATGCTGGCGGTGTCGTTCGCTGCGGCCTGGGCCTGGCCGTTGTAGTTGCCCGAGGCGTTCCCGGTCGCGGCGATGTTGCCGCCGGTGCTGGCGCTGGCATTAGGCGCGCCGCCGGCCGACGCCGTGGAGGCGGAGTTGGCGTTCCCGCTCACCGACCCATTGCCGTCCCCGGTCAGCGCCCCGTTTAGCCTCGTGCTGGCGCTGGACGACGGCGACGAGCCGGTCGCCGCGGTGGCGTTGCCGCTCGAGCCGAACGAACCCGTGGCGGTGCTGCCGCTGCTGGCCGAGCCGGTGATGCCGCCGCTGCTCTGCGAGTTGCTCCCGACGGCGCCGGAGTTGGGGTCAACCGAGGCGGTCGAGACATCGGACGCCTGGCCGGAAACGGAGCCACTCCCCGGCCCCGAGACGCCCCCGTTCAGGCCGGCGGTGGCGTTGGCCGACAGACCGGCGGAACCGGAGACCGCCGCGTTGCCCGAGGCGCCGAACGAAGCCGTGCCGCCACCGGTGGTCTGGCCGGACCCGCCCGCCCCGGTCTGCGTCGAGGCGTTGTTGGCGCTGTTCGACGCTGTCGACGTGTCGCTTGCCTGCGCCTGCGACGTACCCGGCCCCGATGCCGAGGCGTTCGTGTTGGCATTGGCCGTGGCGACACCGCCGGCGGACGGAGCCGCGGACGCTGAGCCGCTGCCGGCGCCGGATGCCGAGGCGTTGCCGTCGGCCTGCGCGTTCGAGGACGTCTGAGCGGATGCCGTGCCGGATTGCGAAGCTGACGCCTGCGTCCCGGCGTTCGCCGACGTGCTCGCGGTACCGCCACCGACGCTGGCCGCGGAAGCACCGCTGCTGGCCGAGGCCGCGGCCGCGTTGCCGTCCGCCGCGGAGACGCCGCCGGCCATGCCGGTCGCGCTACCCATCGCCGAGCCGCTGCCGGTGGAGGATGCGTTGGCGGTGGACTGCGAACCAGCGGTGGCGTTGCCGCCGCCGGCGGTGGCTGTGTCCGTCGAGGACGCGCCGCTGCTGGCGGTGCCGGTGCCGTTCACGCCAGCGCTGCCACTGGTGTTGGCGCTTGCCGAAGCGGTGTTGGTCTGCGCCCTCGCGTTGGCGAGACCCAGCGACAAGGGCCGGACATGAACCGTAAGCGGCATCGACGCCGCCAGCAGCGAAAGCGTGCTTATGGTCGCAAGAAGAGCGACGCGTGATCGTGTGATCGTCATGAGATGAACCCTCTCGTTATTGACAGGACGGTCAGGACGGTCGCCCGGGCGCATTGGAGTTCACTTCGCTCGCGAGGTGTCCAATCGCCCAGACGCCCGCATAGATCGACAAGACCCGATCAAATGGCCAGTGTTATTTCGGATGTGTTCAATTTTCTGCCATATTATACTTGGGGGCGATGAGATTACCCTGGCCTGCGATGGACAGCGGCGGCCGCCGCGCGACGAACCCGCCACAGGCTTACCGCGCCCAACGCGCGAAGGCCGCGCTTCCCGCCGGGCGGGCGAGCCCCGCGACGCGACGAGATCGGGCCGAGCGTGACGGTTCGGTCGCTTTTTTGTCTCACCGTGACAACCGGGCGAGGTCGTCAGAACGTCGCGTCGTCACCACATTCGCGTCACGTTTCGTCCCAACGCTACCGGTGGTGGCCGCGGACGCGCGCCGAGGCCACTGCATTTTCGGTAAAACATCGCAACAGTGCACCGACCTGCGAGCGGCACGCGTGCCATAACTCGCCCGAGCCAAAGACCTTGATCAGCCATCAGCGGGGTAACCATGTCGACGTCAGCGAATGCCCACCTCCTGTCCACACGGGTCCTATCCGCGCGGTGCCACCGCGCGGCTTGTGCCGCGGTGCTTCTTGTCACGGTCTCCGCTGTCCCTGCGCATGCCGCGAAGGCGCCGATCACGCAGGCGGCGACGGCGGGTTTCACCACCGGCACCGTATCCTCGCCCATCGGGGGCTCGACCAGGGCGCGCTCCATGACGCGATCGATTTCGACGCCGCACATGGCGATGTCGATCAGCAACTCCCAAGTGGTGGCGAAAACCGCGGGCGGCCCAGGAGGGGTTCTCGTGGGTCACGCGATCTCCCACGACCGGTCGATGGCGCTCGACACCGCAGGGCGGATTGGCGCGACGGCAACGGTCTCCGCCTCCGCCCGCGCCGACGGCGCGCCCAACGCACAGGGAAGCCTGTCGGTGAGTGGGGGCGGGAGCGCGCAGGCGACGGCGCCAGGCGCATCGGCGAGCGCACAGGACAGCGCCACGGCGAGCATCGGCGGCGGCACATCCGCGCCTGCGCCCGCGCCGGGCGCGTCAGCAGCGGTCCAGGGTACCGCGGGCGGCAAAGGTCCGGCGGCGGCGCAGCCGGCCGGGCCGGGCATGTCCGCCGCAGGGCATGGCCCAGCCGGCAGGGGCGGCATTTCCGCCGAAAAGGCGCACGAGACGCGATGAACGCTCACGTGCGGCGAGGCCCCAACAATCAGTCAAGGAAAGCCTGATCCATGCGAGGAGTCCCGACAGCCATGAGCATCACGGCCCTGATGTCACTTGCGTTCCTCGGCACCGCCGCGCGCGCGGCATCGCCCTCACCCAGCCCCGATTCCGCAGGTGCACCAGCCGTGCGCGCCAGCGCCTCGGCCACGGCATCGGCCAACGCGTCGAGCACGGGCCGCGACGCGTGCGGCAGCACGGCCTCCTCCCAGGCGGAGCTGCGGGTCGGCGACAAGGTGATCAGGAAGAGTGCGCAAAAGACGGCGCAGGGTAACACCGGTTCCTGCAGCGCCAGCGCATCCGCCAGCATCGGCCCCACGGACCGCCGTTAGGCGTCCAAGCCAGGCGCGTCACGAGGGCCGGCGGCGCCTGAGCGGTTGCGCCGGCCCGCAAAGGTTGCGCAGGCGGTACGATAGCCTGAGCAACCTCCGGGCTGCCGATGGAATTACCGGCGTGGATGCCGGCCTACGCGGAGGGCGTCACGCGAACCTGCGTGGCGCCTGGCGCCGCATTGGTGACGACGATGCGGAAGTGGTAGCTCCGGCCCGGCTGGAGAACAGGCATGATGACGTTGACGTGCCGCAACGACTGCAGGACCCTGTCCTGCGCGTTCAGCAGGACGACCGAAAGCGGGGGGACATTTTCCCGCACCTGGGAGGTGTTGACGACATCACCGTCGATGACCAGCCGGGGCGGGCCGTCGCCCGTCATCCGCGACGAGCGCAGGTCGCGAATGGCGACGCTTGCGCTGGCGGCCGCCGGAGCATGACCCCGGCACGGGACAAAGCCTTGCGGCAGCTTGTCCACGCAGTACCGCGCGTCGTACTGGCGGATGGCGACGCTGGGCCACGCAACGCCGAAACGCGATGACCAGCTCTCCGGCGCGTGGAAGCTCAGCGAATAGAGACCTGGCTCCAACGGGGAAGTGGGCGACGCGATGAGCATATCCGGATGCCCGCGCATCGGAGCGAACTCGAGAGGAACATGGTATTGTGGGAGGTTTGGCGAGGCCTAGACGTCAGGCCGGTGGATGATCGCGCCATTCGCGGTTCTGGTCGCGCGCACATGGGCGACGCGTTCGAGCACGATCGCCCGATCCTCGGGTGTCGCATCCATGGTCAGCCAGCGGCTGAAGACGAGAAAGCGCACACGCCCGCTCAGGTCGTTGCGATGGTTCCACGTTCGCACCTCCCACTGCTTGTCACCGTTGAGACGAATCAGCCCGCTCGATGTCACGGCATAGAGGCCGAAATAGGGTGGTGCCGCGACGCCATCTTCGGCTGGCCCGAGCGAGAGCTGCTGACGTGCCGGCGCCGGGCTGCCACAAGATGCCAGGAGAAGGATCAACGACAGCGCCTGCATCTTGTGCGCTGCTACCGGTTGTTGGACCACCCGAGGTTAGAGTTTTCGGGCTCCTTCCGGCAGCGGATTGGTTGCGTTGCCGGGAGTCATGAAGGCCACAGGCGGCACATTGCCGATTGCCCCATGCGGCCGATCCTCGTTGTAGTACTTGCGCCAATCCTCCACCTTCTCGCGCGCGTCGGCAAGCGTCAGGAACCAGTGGGCGTTCAGACACTCCGCCCG
>JAJYFW010000154.1 GCA_021785335.1 Pseudomonadota bacterium | reverse complement strand
CGATGAACCGGCCGGCCACGCCGCCTACTTCACCACGATCCGCGCGTTGGCGATCCCGGCCGCCAGCACCCGGCGTAGCATCTCGTCCGCCGTCGCGACGTTGGGCAGCGGGCCGATCCGCGCGCGGAACGCCTCCGCCAGCGGATAGGAGTAGTCCGGCACCGCCTGCGCGCCGAACGCCGCCAGTCGTGCCGCCAGCATCTCGGCGAAGCCCGGCGTCCCCACGCCGCCGGCATCCACGTAGAGCGCGCCCGGCTGCGGCGAGACGCGCGTCAGCACCTCGGGTGGACGCAGTGGCAGCACCGGGCCGGCTACGAACAACGCCTTGTTCGATGCCGGCCCGGCCTTCGCGATCGCCCCCGCGCTACCCTGCGCGCCGGGCGGCGGCGCTAGGCTCTGAGCCGTCACCGAGCCGGCCGGCGCGGCCGCGATCGCCACGCGCGGCTGCCCCCGCAGCGACGCCGCCAGCGCCTGGCTCTCCCGGCGCAGCACCCGCACGCGCACCGGGAACGCGGTCGAGCCGGGTGCCCCCAGCAGGTCCGCCACGCGCGGGCTCACCCCGATGATCCGCCCCGGGTCCGTCGGTCCGCGAGCGTTCACGCGCAGCACCAGCTGCAACCCGTTGTCGAGGTTCGTCACCCGCACCGCCGCCGGCAGCTGCATCGTCGGGCTTGCCGCCAGCATCGCGCCGTTGGACCACGTCTCGCCATCCGCCGTCGGCGAGCTCCCGCGGAACACGGTCGCGAGCCCGGTCTCGACACGATTGAAGCTCGGGTGCGGATAGCGCCAGGCGCCGCCCATCTCATAGGGTTTGCCGACCACATAATGGATCGCCGGACGCTGGCACGCCGCCACCGGCAACAGCAGCGCCAGCAGGCAGAAAATTCTCATGCCGTCACCGCGTCGCCCAATAACCCAACGGAAATACAATAAAAATACGACGGGTTGTAGCTCATGAGCGCGCCGAAATTCGGTTCGTAGGCGAGATACGCGGGCCCTGCGCGGCCGCCCGGCAGCAGCACCGAGGCCACCGTCGCCAGCGGCCGCGGGCGCGGCGGCCGCACCCCGAGCCTCGACCACAGCGCCAGCGAGCGGCGGTGCCCGCGGCCCGCGTTCGCCGCGTCGAACACCGCCGGCAACGCGACCTCCTCGCCCCACGGCAGCGCGCGGTTCCAACCGAAATGCTGCAGGTAGTTGGCGATGGAGCCGAACACGTCGGCGCGGTTGGTCCAGATGTCGCGCCTGCCGTCGCCCGTCGCGTCGACCGCGTAGCGCAGGAAGGAATCCGGCATGAACTGCGGCTGCCCCATCGCACCGGCGTAGCTACCGGTCATGTTCGCGGGGTTGATGTCGCCGTGCTGGACGATGCGCAGGGCGTCGATCAGCTCGCGCTCGAAGAAGCTCCGCCGCTGCCCGTCGTAGGCGAGCGTCGCCAGCGACGAGATCACCGGGAAGGAGCCCATCGCCTTGCCGTAGTCGGACTCGACACCCCAGATGCCCATGATCGCCCCGGGTGCCGCGCCATAGCGCCGCACGATGCTGGCGACCAGCGACCGGTTCTCGCCATAGCGCGCCCGCCCGTCGCTGATGCGCCTGGGCGAGACCACCAGCGCGCGATACCGCGCCCAGGTCATCGTGAACTCCGGTTGGTGGTGATAGTCCGCCACCACCTTGGGCTCGTAGCGCACCGAGCGGAACGCGATGTCCAGCGTTGTCTCGCCGATCCCCTGGGCATGCGCCCGGCCGCGAAAGTCGCGGATATAGGCGGCGAAATCCTCGGCCAGCGCCGGCTGCGGCAGGGTGGCGGCGACGGCGAGCGAGGCGGCAAGGGCGCGACGTGTCAGCATGCGGCGGAATTTCCACGAGGTCCGAGTCGGCGTCCATCGCCCGGCACGCCCCCGGACGGATGCGCTTGTTGCCGTGTCCCGAACCACGATATTCTCCGCATGAACGCCGGCCACGACCGGCCCCAGGAAACGCCAAGGCACGCCCGATGCAAGTCACCAGAACCCTCGCCGGTTTCTCCGCCGGCATCACGCTCCAGGCCATCCCCGCGGACGTCGCCGCGCGCGCCCGCTTCCTGGTGCTCGATCTCGTCGGCAACATCGTCCGCGCCCGCCACGACGCGGAGAGCACGCCGCCGATGCTCGCCGCCGCCCGCGCGCTCGGCGTCGCCGCCGGCAACTCGGGCGTGTTCGGCGACGCCGCGCGCTATACGCCGGTGGGGGCTGCCTTCCTCAACGCGGCCCTCGGCCACTCGCTCGACTTCGACGACACCCACGCCGCGGGCTGCCTGCATCCGGGCGCCCCGGTCATCCCCGCCGCCCTCGCCGCCGGCGAGATGGTCGGCGCCTCCGGCGCGGACGTGCTCGCCGCCATCGTCGCCGGCTACGAGGTGATCTGCCGCACCGCCCTCTCGCTGCCCGCCGGCGCGCATTACGACCGCGGCTTCCACCCCACCGCCACCTGCGGCGCCTTCGGGGCCGCCGCCGCCGCGGGCCGTGCCATGGGCCTCGATGCCGGCCAGATCGAGAACGCCTTCGGCATCGCGCTATCCCAGTCCGCGGGCTCGCTCCAGTTCCTCGCCAATGGCGCCTGGACCAAGCGCTTCCAGGTCGGCTGGTCCGCGCTCTGCGGCCTCACCGCCGCCACGCTGGCCCGCGAGGGCTTCAAGGGCGCGGCCGAGGCGCTCGAGGGCAAGCACGGCTTCATGCGCGCCTACGCCCCCTCGCCCACCCCGGAACGCGCGCTGGAAAAGCTGGGCGAGACCTGGGAGCTGATGGCGACGGCGGTGAAGCCCTACCCCTCCTGCCGCTTCGGCCACGCGGGCATCGACGCCGTCCTGGCACTGCGCGCCGAGCATGGCCTCAAGCCCGCGGAGGTCGAGAGCATCGAATACGGCATCTCCCGCGCCGGCCTGCTCCTTATCGGCGAGCCGCAGGAGCGCCGATCCAACCCGCAGAACGTCGTCGACGGCCAGTTCAGCGGCCCCTTCGTGCTGGCGGCTGCGCTCGCGACAGGTGCGATGGGCTGGGACAGCTATGCTCACCTGCAGGACCCCGTGATCCGCGCTCTGCTGCCCAAAATCCGCTGCGTCCATGACAGCGCGATCGAGGCGCTGTTCCCCGCCAACATGGCCGGCCGCGTCACCATCCGCGCCCGCGGCCAGGTGTTCGAGAAGACCACCCTCGTTCCCAAGGGCGAGCCCGCCAACTTCCTGACGGAAGCGGAACTGCGCGCCAAGTTCGCCGGGCTCGCGGAAAGCGTGCTGGGCGAGGACCGCGCCGCGCGCCTCGCCGACGCGGTACTCGCGATCGACAAGACCGCGGACGTCGCCGGCCTCATGCGCCTCGCCTCGCCGCTGATGGCTGCGCGAATGGCGGGCGAATAGCGGCCGGCGAACAGCCCGCCGACCAACCAACCCAGGAGAACAGGCACCGAGCATCGCAAGCCGCGGAAAAGCGACGACAGACGCCAACCGTCAACCCAGGAGAGGAACCCGATGCTGACCGCCACGCAGTTGCGCCAGTTCGAGACCGAGGGCTTCCTGCTGCTGCCCGACTGGTTCCGTCCGGAGGAAGTTGAAATCCTGCGCCGCGAGGCCGACGCGATCTTCGCCACCAGCCGCGAGGAGATCTGGCGCGAAAAATCCGGCGCGCCGCGCACCGCCTTCGCCGCCCACACGTACAACGAGGCGTACGCCCTGCTGGTCCGCCACCCCCGCCTGATCCACCCTGTCGAGGAGGCGCTCGGCGAGCCGGTCTACCTGCACCAGCTCAAGGTCAACGCGAAGGCGGCATTCCACGGCGACGTCTGGCAATGGCACCAGGACTTCGCCACCTGGTCGCGCGATGACGGCATGCCGGAGCCGCGGGCGGTCAACATCGCCGTCTTCATCGACAACGTGATGGCGATCAATGGCCCGCTGCTGCTGGTGCCGCGCAGCCACCGCCAGGGCACGTTCGCCGCCGGCCACGACCTCACCACCACCTCCTACCCGCTATGGACGCTGGACGAGCCGACGGTCTGGCGCCTGGTGAACGAGGGCGGCATGGTCGCCGCCACCGGCAAGCCCGGCACGATGCTGATGTTCCATGGCAACCTGGTGCACGGCTCGGCGGGCAACATCTCGCCCTTCGCGCGCAAGATCGTGCTGCTCTCCCTCAACGCGGTCTCCAACGCCATCCGCGCGCCGACGCGCCCGGAATGGATCGCCCACCGCGACGTCGCCCCGATTGCGTGCGTCGACGATACGGCGCTGCTCGACTACGCGAGGAGCCGCAGGGTCGCCGCCGAATAGAGAATAGCCTCCCTCCGGCGGCGACAGCATTAGGGCGCCAACCTCGAAGCGCGCTGGCCGCTTCGCTCAACTCGGCCTGCGGCACAATTTCGGATCATTTTTTATACGATCTCTCGCAGGAACCGCCCGCAACGCCTTGCGAATCCGTGGTTTTCGGAGACATACTCTTAAGATTGAAAATTCTTAAAATTCCAGTTTATTTTTTGAACATTCTAAGCTATCTTGCTGTCCGAAACGTAATGCTTGGACCCGCGAATCAGGGAGGCTTGCCATGATCCGCCGTAATCTGCTCCTTGCTGCCGCAGCCGCTGCCCCCATCATGTTGGGCTCGTCGATCGCGTCTGCGACGGCGTACACCATGCAGGTGTGGGAGGGAGCCGCGACGTCGAGCAACAGCACGGCCAGGGACGCTACCGCGGCTGGCGTGACGGCGCTGACGGGCAGCACCTATACCTCGGCGACGTTCACATGGAACGGGACGCTGAATTTCGATTGGCCCGGCGTCTACATCCCCCCCTCCTCACCAGGCACCACCTCTCAGAACACGAATAGCAGTGGCGACCTCTTCTCGCAGTTCTTCGGCAGCAATCCCGGAGTTCAGAATTACAATACTCCGACTGAGAACCCGGCAGCGTTGATCTCAGGCTACTCCTGCACGCACAACTGCGGTGCTCTTGGTTCCCCGTCGAACGCCGACTTCAGTTCGCTGACAAGCTTCCTTGCTTCCAGCGGCAGTGCGGCGAGCTATCTGTATGGCGCGATATTCAAGATAGACCTCGGGAAGCTGCCCGCCGGCACGATACTCGCCGTTAACCACGACGACGGCGCCAGCCTCGTGAATAATGGCGTCACATTCGGGGGCCTCACGTCCACACCGACCAGTGCGACAGGTTACCAAACCGGTATCGTTCCCAGCGCGTTGTACGATACGTACTTATATTACGGGTATGAGAACGGTTCTCCCGAAGTGCTCCAGGTCAAGTTCAACGGCGACCAAACCCCGCCGCTCCCTGAGCCATCAAGTATGGCGCTCGTCGCGACGGGTCTGCTTGGCCTCGGCTTGCTGGTCCGCCGCCGCTCAGTGCGCGGCTGACCGGACGCAGCTGGGCGCTTCTAATTTCCTCGCCAAGTTGGCGGTGTGCTGATTCACTTGGCCCTGGCGGAGCGGGGGTGAGGCGATGCGGGGCCAGG
>JAJYFW010000153.1 GCA_021785335.1 Pseudomonadota bacterium | reverse complement strand
GAGCCGCTCGCCGTTCAGGACGCGAAGGAGCCGCTTCGTCATGTCATCAATTCCAAGAAAGAGAATTTAAGAGGATGGGGCGGTAGCAGGGCTGTGGGTTGCGGGGAACCCCATGAGCGTGCGGCCGGCCAAGCCGGTATCCACAGGCGCCACAACCTATAAGATATTGACTTTCCATATTTGTTTTTGGTTCTGCACGTTCAGGGAATATCTCAACGCGGGTTATCCGGTGCTCGCGCCTGTCCCCGGCATTGGCGCCGGGTGGGATGTAACGCGAGGTTATCCCCGTTATCCTGGCTTCATGGTCGACAAGCTCAATCTCCATCTGGTGTCGGACGCCACCGGCGAGACGCTCAACGCGGTGGCGCGCGCGACGGTCGTGCAGTTCGAGCACGCGACGATCGTGCATCATCGCTGGAGCCTGGTGCGCACGCGGCTGCAACTGCATCGGGTCATCGAGGGTATCGAGATGGAGCCGGGCCCGGTTCTGTCCACCCTGCTCGACCGCGCCCTGCGCACGGAACTGGAGGCGGCGTGCCAGCGCCTCGGCCAGAAGCTCGTCCATGTGCTCGACCCCGTGCTGACGGTGCTGCAGGAGGAGGTAGGCGAGGCGGCGAGCGCGCGGCCGGGCCGCCAATACGTGCTCAACGCGGATTATTTCCGGCGCATCGACGCCATGCACTACGTGCTTGCGCACGACGACGGGCTGGCGCAGGCCGGCATCGCGGAGGCCGATGTCGTGCTGGTCGGGGTTTCGCGCAGTTCCAAGACACCGACCTCCTTCTACCTCGCCAATCGCGGTATCAAGGCGGCGAACGTGCCGCTGGTGCCGGGCCTGGACGATCCGCCGGGGCTGGAAAACCCGAGATGCCCGGTGATCGGGCTTACTATCGACCCCTTGGCACTGACGGAAATCCGCCGCCACCGCCTGCGCATGATCGGGGCGGTGCCGGCGCGGCAGGACCCCGGTGCCTATGTCGACCCGGAGGCGGTGAAGGCGGAGCTGCTCTGGGCGCGCCGGCTTTGCCAGCGGCGCGGCTGGCCGGTGATCGACGTGACGCGCCGCTCCATCGAGGAAACCGCGGCGACGGTGCTGCAGCTGATGGAAGCCTGGCACGCCAGGCGCGCGAAGGAAGCGGCCGCCTCATGACGTCGCGCGCATGAGCCTGCAGGCGGAAGAGCCGCGTCTCGTCCTGGCCTCCGGGTCCACGGCGCGGGCAGCGGTGCTGCGCGCGGCCGGGCTTGCCTTCGAGGTGATGCCCGCCTCGGTGGACGAGGCGGCGGCCAAGCAGGCGGCGAAGGCCGCGGACGCGCCGGCGGGCGAGGCGGCGCTGATGCTGGCCACGCTCAAGGCAACCGCGGTCGCGCGGCGCCGGCCGGAGGCGCTGGTGATCGGCTGCGACCAGATCCTCGTCCGTGGCGAGACCTGGTTCGACAAGCCCGCCGATCTCGCCGCCGCCCGGACGCAACTCCTGGCCCTGCGCGGCGCGTCGCACGTGCTGGAGACGGCTGTCGTGTGCTACCGGCACGGTGCCGAGATCTGGCGGCATCTCGCCCGGCCGCGGCTCGTGATGCGCGATTTTTCCGAGGCGTTCCTCGACGCCTATCTCGCGGCCGAGGGGGAATCGGTGCTGACCAGCGTCGGCGCCTACCGGCTGGAGAGCCATGGCGCGTTGCTGTTCGAGCGGATCGAGGGCGAGCATGCGGCGATCCTCGGCCTGCCGCTGCTGTCGCTCCTGGCTTTCCTGCGCCAGCATCGCGTGCTGATGTCGTGACGACAACGTTCGGGGGGAGACGCGGTATGGCAAGCACACGCAACGCGGGAGTGGCCTGATGCTCGGCTCGCAGCGCCACCTGTTCGATATCCCGCGCGAGGTCGCTTATCTGGACGCTGCCGCGTTTTCGGCGCTGCCGGCGCCGGTGCGCGAGGCGGGGGCCGCCGGGGTGATGGCGAAGGTGCATCCCTGGTCCATGCCGCGCGACGAGGCGATGGCGGAGCGGGTGCGCGCGAATGCGGCGCGGATGATCGGCGCATCGGCGGACGATGTCGCTATCGTTTCCGCGGTGAGCCACGGCATCGCCACCGCGGCGCGCAATCTCGAACTGCCGGCGGGCAGCCGCATCCTGCGCGTGGCCGACGAGTTTCCCTCTCTGGCGCTGGTGTTCGACCGGCTGGCGGCGGAGCGCGGCCTGGCGCTGGACATCGTGGGACGGCCGGCGGACGGGGACTGGACCGGCGCCATCCTCGCCGCCATCGCGCGGCCGGGCCCGCCGCTCGCGCTCGCGGCGCTGACGCCGCTGCACTGGTCGGACGGCGCCATGATCGACCTCGACCGCGTGGTGCCGGCGGTGCGCGCGGCGGGTGGGGCGGTGGTGATCGACGCGACGCAGGCGGTCGGCGTACTCGATATGGATGTGCAACGGTTGCGGCCGGACTTCCTGGCCTTCCCCACTTATAAATGGGTGCTCGGACCCTACAGCACGGCATTTCTCTACGCGGCGCCGCATCGGCAGGGCGGGCTGCCGGTTGACGAGAACGGCGGCAACCGCCCCGGCGGCGGCTTCGCGCCCGGCGCGCGGCGCTACGACCGCGGCGAGCGCAACGACCCGATCGGACTGCCGATGGCGGCGGCCGGCATGGAGTTGGTGGCGGGCTGGGGGCACACGGCGATCGCGGCGCGGCTGCGCGCGCTGACCGACAGGCTGGCGGAGGTGGCGGGCGGGCTCGGCCTCGGCGTGTTGCCGCGCGGGCTGCGGGCACCGCACATCCTCGGCCTGCGCCTACCGGGCGGCATGAAGCCCGGCCTGATCGCCGCACTCGCGGCGCGCGGCGCCTATGCGAGCGACCGGCTCGGCGTGCTGCGCGTCAGCCCGCATGTCTGGGCGGACGAGGCAGACGTCGAGCATTTCGCCGAGGCGCTGCGCGCGGAGGTTTGACAGCCTCGCCGCCCGGCGCCATCCCGGCGCATGGCCCAGAACATCTACGACCAGAACGATTTCTTCGCCGGCTACAGTGCGCTGCGCCGCTCACGCGAGGGGCTGGCGGGCGCCCCGGAATGGCCGAGCCTGCGCGCCATGCTGCCGCCGCTCGCCGGCAGGCGCGTGGTCGATCTCGGCTGCGGCTTCGGCTGGTTCTGCCGCTTTGCGGCCGAGGCGGGCGCGGCCAGCGTGCTGGGCATCGACCTCTCGGAAAAGATGCTCGCGCGCGCCCGCGAGGCGGGAGGCAACGTCGTCTACGAACGTGCCGATCTCGAAACGCTGGTGCTGCCGGAGGCGGCGTTCGACCTCGTCTACTCCTCGCTCGCCGTGCACTACGTGGCGGATTTCCGGCGCCTCGCGCGCATGGTCGCGGCGTCGCTCGCGCCGGGCGGGCGGTTCGTGTTCTCGATGGAACACCCGCTCTACACCGCGCCCACCGTGCCGGGATGGATCGAGCGGGAGGGGCGGCGCGTCTGGCCGCTCGACGCCTATCTCGCGGAGGGCGAGCGGCGGACGGACTGGCTCGCCAAGGGCGTCGTCAAGCACCACCGCGGCATCGGCACGGTGGTGAGCGCGCTGCTCGCCGCGGGGTTCGCGTTGACGCATCTCGTGGAATGGGGGCCGGACGCGGCGCAGATCGCGGCGCATCCCGAATGGGCGGCGGAGCGCGACCGGCCGCCCTTCCTGCTGGTGGGCGCGGAGCGCGCGTTCCGGTGAGCGAAATCGCCGCCGGACGGTTTCCAGCCGATCCAGGCCCGCCGCTTGACAGGCGGGGGCGGCGGTTGTCGCATCCAGCCCCGTGCCGCTGATCTCGCTTCATTCGCCGGTCGGGCCGCTCTCCGTCGCCGAGGAGGATGGGGCGATCGTGGCACTCGACTGGGGGTGGGGCAGCGTGCAAAGCCCGACGCCGCTGCTGGAGCGCGCGCGCGCGCAGCTTCACGCCTATTTCGACGGCGATACGGCGCCGTTCGACCTGCCGCTCGCGCCGATGGGAACCGACTACCAGCGGCGCGTCTGGGCGGCGCTGTGCGGCGTGCCGCGCGGCGAGGTATGGACCTACGGGCGGCTCGCCCGCGCGGCCGGGGGCTCGCCACGCTCGATCGGCGGCGCGATGGGCCGCAACCCGATCCCGATCATCATCCCGTGCCATCGGGTGGTGGCGGAAAACGGCCCGGGCGGCTATTCCGGTGCCGGCGGGCTCGCAACCAAACGCTATCTTCTCGGGCTCGAGGGGGCCGCGCTGAAGCTTGTTGCGTAAGCGCATCACCATGAGGAACGAATCATGACGAAAGCGATCCGAATTCATGCCCCGGGCGGGCCCGAGGTGATGCGCTGGGAGGACGTGCCGACGCCGGAGCCCGGGCCGGGCGAGGTGCTGGTCAAGCACGCCGCCGTCGGGCTCAACTATATCGACGTCTATTTCCGCACGGGCCTCTACAAGACGCCGATGCCGGCGACGCCGGGCATGGAGGCCTCGGGCACGGTCGCGGCGCTCGGGCCGGACGTCACGGAATTCGCGGTGGGCGACCGCGTCGCCTACGGCACCGGCGCGGTCGGCTCCTATGCGACGGAGCGCGCGGTGCCGGTGGAGCGGCTGGTGAAGCTGCCGGACGAGATCGGCTTCGAGACCGCGGCGGCGATGATGCTGCAGGGCATGACGGCGCAGTACCTGGTGCGCCGCACGCACCGGGTGCAGAAGGGCGAGACCATCGTCGTGCACGCCGCGGCGGGCGGTGTCGGGCTCATCCTGTGCCAGTGGGCGAGGCATATCGGTGCCACCGTCATCGGCGTCGTCTCGACCGAGGCGAAGGCGGAACTCGCGCGCGCGCACGGCGCGGAGCATGTCGTGGTCGGCCACGCCGACCTGCCGGCGCAGGTCAAGCGCATCACTGGCGGCGCCATGGTGCCGGTGGTCTACGACAGCGTCGGCAAGGACACGTTCATGGGCAGCCTCGACTGCCTGGCCCCGCTCGGGCTGATGGTGACCTACGGCAACGCCTCCGGCCCGGTGCCGCCGGTCGAGCCGGCGCTGCTGGCGGCCAAGGGGAGCCTCTACCTCACGCGCCCGACGCTCGCGACCTACACCGCGAAGCGCGCCGACCTGCTGGCGACCGCGAACGACCTGTTCGACGTGGTCAAGAAGGGCGCGGTGAAGATCCGGGTGAACCAGACCTTCCCGCTGCGCGACGCCGCCGCCGCGCACATCGCGCTGGAATCGCGCAGGACGACCGGCAGCACCGTGCTGATTCCGTAACGGCTCAGCGCGCCGGGGCTCGCCGCCCATGACCGCCGGACCGCTCGCGGGCATTCGCGTGCTCGACCTCACCTCCGTCGTGGTGGGGCCGACGGCGACACTCACGCTCGCGCAGCAGGGCGCGGACGTGATCAAGCTCGAACCGCCGGAGGGCGACCTGCTGCGCGCCCTCGGCGGCAAGGGCCGCTCGCCGGGAATGAGCCCGAAGTTCCTGCACTTCAACCGCGGCAAGCGCTCGCTCTGCCTCGACCTGCGCACCG
>JAJYFW010000152.1 GCA_021785335.1 Pseudomonadota bacterium | reverse complement strand
GCTGGCCTTCGTGCTTCTGTTGCTGTGCCTGCTTTGCCTGGTGGCGGAGTTAGCGGTGCGCGGGCGGGCGCGGTATGCGCGCGTGGGCAAGGGCGCGCGGCGGCGGGCGCGCCCGCTGGCGCTCGGGCGCTGGACGCTGCCGGCGCTGCTGGTGCTCGCGCTGCCGGTGGCGGCAGGGCTGCTGCTGCCGCTGGCGACGATCATTTACTGGATGACGCAACACGCCGCCGCCGCTTCCTCGCCGGCGGCGGCAAGCTGGGGGCGGTTGGCGGCGGCGACGTGGTCGTCGCTGTGGCTCGGCGCGACGGGTGCGACGCTGACCGTGCTGCTGGCGCTGCCGCTGGGCTATCTCGTGGCACGGCGTCCGGGGCGGCTCGCGACGCTGCTGGAACGCGCGGCGTTCCTGGCCATGGGGGCGCCGGGGATCGTGGTGGCACTGGCGCTCTCGGGGCTCGCGGTGCGGCACGCGCGCGGGCTTTACCAGAGCGCCGGATTGCTGCTGGTGGCTTATGCCGTGCTGTTCCTGCCACTCGCGGTCGTTTCGGCGCGGGCGGCTCTGGAGCAGGCGCAGAAGGCGCTGGAGGATGTCGCGCGCGCGCTTGGGCAGGGGTGGCTGGCGACCGCGTGGCGGGTGGTGCTGCCGCTGGCGGGACCGGGGCTCGGGGCGGCAGCGGCGCTGGTGTTCGTTTCGGTCTCGACGGAGTTGACGGCGACATTGCTGCTGGCACCCATCGGCACGCGGACGCTGGCGACGCAGGTTTGGGCGAACACGGCGAGCCTGGCCTTCGCGGCCGCCGCCCCGTATGCCGCGGTGATGACGCTGTTCTCCCTGCTCTCGACCTGGCTGCTGGCGCGGCGTTTCGCCGCCGCCGTGGCCTGAGCGCACGGCCCGGGGCGGCATGTCGGCGTTGCGGATCGAGGGGCTGCGCAAGCTGCTGGGCGGGCGGGCGGTGCTGGATGGGCTGGCGCTCGACGTGCCGGACGGGGCGCTGGTCGCGATCCTCGGCGCCTCGGGCAGCGGCAAGACGACGCTGCTGCGGCTGGTCTGCGGGTTCGAGGAGGCGGACGCGGGGACGATCGCGCTGGAGGGGCGGGTTGTTTCGGGGCCGGGTCTGCACGTGCCGGCGCCGGCGCGGGGCGTTGGCTATGTGCCGCAGGAGGGGGCGCTGTTTCCGCATCTCTCGGTGGCTGGGAACGTGGCGTTCGGACTGCCGCGCGCCGGGCGGCGGGATACGCGTCGGATCGGGCGGCTGCTGGAACTCGTGGGCCTGCCGGCCGTGTTCGCCTCGCGGCCGCCGCAGGCGCTCTCGGGCGGCGAACAGCAGCGCGTGGCGCTGGCCCGCGCGCTGGCGCCGCAGCCGCGCCTGGTGCTGCTCGACGAGCCGTTCTCGGCGCTCGATGCCGGGCTGCGGGCGGAGACCCGCGAGGCGGTGGCGGCGGCGCTCCGCGAGGCGGGGGCGACGGCGCTGTTCGTGACGCACGATCAGGCGGAGGCGCTGTCGCTGGGCGACGCGGTGGCGGTGCTGCGCGACGGGCGCGTGGCGCAGATGGCGGACCCGGTGACGCTCTACCGCAGGCCCGCGGACGCGGCGCTGGCGCGCTTCGTGGGCGAGGCGGTGATGCTGCCGGGGATGGCGACCGCGGGGCAGGGGGTATGCGCGCTGGGGCTGCTGGCGCTGGCGGAAGGCGTCCCGGACGGGCCGGTAACGCTGATGCTGCGGCCCGAACAGATCCGCCTGGTGGCGGAAACCGAGGCGGACGCCGTGCCCGGGAGGGTCCGCGCGGTGGTGTTCCACGGGCATGATGCGCGGGTGGACGTGGTGCTGGCGGGTGGCGCGGAGGTCGCGGCACTCGTTCCCGGGCATGCCTGCCCCGCGGCCGGCGATGCGGTGTGGCTTGCGGTGCGGGGCCCGGCCGTGGCCTATGCGCCGTGATGCGCGGCAGTGGCCGCGATACGTTCCGGGGGAGATGGCGTTGTCGATGACAGTCTGGTCTCGCGCGGAGGGGCGGCGGTGACGCGCGCCGTGCGTTGGTGATCGCGCAGCTCGTTTCGCGGCTGCTGCAGGCGATCCCGGTGCTGCTGGTGGTGGGGTTCCTCTCCTTCGCCATCTTTACGTATGTCGGCGACCCGGTGAGCATCATGCTGGGGCAGAACGCGACGCCGGCGATGCGGATCGCGATGCGCCACGCGCTCGGGCTCGATCAACCCTTCCTCGTGCAGTACTGGCACTTCATGGTGCGGGTGGTTCATTTCAATTTCGGGCTGTCCTACCGGCTGGCGCTGCCCGTCTCCCAGCTGATCCTCGAGCGGCTGCCGGCGACGACGGAGCTGGTGATGACGTCCGCGGTGCTGGCGCTGCTGGTGGGGTTGCCGCTCGGCGTCTACACCGGCATCCGGCCGAACGGGTTCATCTCGCGCACGATCATGGCGGGCTCCCTGGTCGGCGTGTCGCTGCCGACGTTCCTGCTCGGCATCCTGCTGATCCTGTTCTTCTCCGTGCTGCTGGGCTGGCTCCCGAGCTTCGGGCGTGGGCACGTGGTCAACTTCACGCATTGGAGCACCGGGTTTCTCACGCTTTCGGGCCTGAAGTCGCTGATCCTGCCCTCGATCACGCTCGGGCTGTTCCAGATGACGCTGATCATGCGCCTGGTGCGCACCGAGATGCTGGAGGTGCTGCGCAGCGACTACATCAAGTTCGCGCGGGCGCGCGGGCTTGGGCCGCGGGCGATCTACTTCGGGCATGCGCTGCGCAACACGCTGGTGCCGGTGATCACGATCGTGGGATTGCAGATCGGCGGGCTCATTGGGTTCTCGATCGTGACCGAGACGGTGTTCCAATGGCCGGGGATGGGGCTCCTGCTGGTGCAGTCGATCCAGAACGCGGACATTCCCGTGATGAGCGCGTACCTGATGCTGATCGCGGTCGTGTTCGTGGTGATCAACCTGGTGGTCGATATTCTTTACTACGTGGTCGATCCGCGGCTGAGGGTAAAGCGATGAGCGCGGCGGCTTCCGCACCCGGGCGGCTGGCGCGCGCCTGGGACAGCGACGTCGCGTGGAGTTTCCGCCACTCGCCGGTGGCGGTGGTTTCGGGCTTCGCGGTACTGGTCTGCTTCGTGGGCGCGTTCGGGTGCGGCATCCTGGCACCACACGACCCGTTCAACCTGGCCAGCCTGTCGCTGTCCAACTCCTTCCTGCCGCCGGTGCCGCTCAAGGGCAGTTCCTGGAGCTTCGTGTTCGGCACCGACGACCAGGGGCGCGACGTGCTCTCCGCCATCATGTACGGGACACGCATCAGCCTGATCGTGGGCTTCGCGGCGATCGCGATGGCGCTCTCGCTGGGGATCGCGATGGGACTGCTCGCGGGTTATTTCGGCGGCGTCACGGACGCGGTGCTCATGCGGGCGGCGGATGTGCAGCTTTCCTTCCCTTCACTGCTGATCGCGCTGCTGGTCGACGGCATCGTCCGCGCGCTGCTCCCGCGCGGCGCGCAGAACGCGCTCGAGCTCTACGTGCTGATCTTCGCGATCGGCATCGCGCGCTGGCCGCAGTTCGCGCGCACGGTGCGTGGCTCGACGCTGGTGGAGCGCGGGCGCGAATACGTGATGGCCGCAAGGGTGATCGGGATCGGGCCGGTGCGGATCATGACCTCCCACATCCTGCCCAACGTGCTGGGGCCGGTGCTGGTGCTGGCGACGATCAATCTCGGGCTTGCGATCCTCGACGAGGCGACGCTTTCCTTCCTGGGGCTCGGGCTGCCGCCGACGCAGCCCTCGCTCGGGACGCTGATCTCCAACGGCAACAATTTCCTCTACAGCGGTGACTGGTGGATCACGGTATTCCCGGGGATGGTGCTGGCGGGGATGGTGCTGGCGATCAACCTGCTGGGCGACTGGCTGCGCGACGCCTTGAACCCGAGGTTGCGCTGATGGCGGCTGGAGCGGATGCGACGCTGCTCGATGTGCGCGACCTGGTGGTGGAGTTCCCGACCAGGCGCGGCGTGCTGCGGGCGCTGGACGGCATAAGCTTTTCCATCGCGCGCGGCGAGGTGCTGGGCGTGGTGGGCGAGAGCGGCGCGGGCAAGTCGCTCACGGGGGCGGCGATCATCGGCCTGCTGGAGCCGCCGGGGCGGGTGGCGGGCGGCGAGATACGGCTGGATGGGGAGCGCATCGACAACCTGCCGCAGGCGGCAATGCGCAGGGTGCGTGGCAAGCGGATCGGGGCGATTTTCCAGGATCCGCTCACGACGCTGAATCCGCTGCTCTCGATCGGGCGGCAGCTGGTGGAGACGATCCGCACGCATCTGCCGCTTTCCGAGAGCGAGGCGCGTGAGCGGGCGATACGCTGGCTGGAGGAGGTGGGGATTCCGGCGGCGCGCCAACGGATCGATGCATATCCGCACGAATTCTCGGGCGGCATGCGCCAGCGCGTGGTGATCGCGCTCGCCCTGTGCGCCGAGCCGGAGATGGTGGTGGCGGACGAGCCGACGACGGCGCTCGACGTTTCGATCCAGGCGCAGATCATCGCGCTGCTGAAACGTCTGGCGGCGGAGCACGGCACCGCGGTGATGCTGGTCACGCACGACATGGGCGTGATCGCGGAAACCTGCGACCGGGTGGCGGTGATGTATGCCGGGCGGATCGCCGAGATCGGGCCGGTCCGCGAGGTGGTGAGGCATCCTTCGCACCCCTACACCTCGGGCCTGATGGCGAGCATTCCGGCGCTGGACCGCAAGGTGGCGAGGCTGGCGCAGATCGAGGGGGCGATGCCGCGGCTGACCGCGATCCCCATGGGCTGCGCGTTCAATCCGCGCTGCCCGAGGGCGATGGAGGTGTGCCGGCGGGAGAAACCCGGATTGCGGCCGGCGGGGGCGACGATGGCGGCGTGCCATCTCTACGAGGTGGAGAATGTCTGACGCCCTGGCCGCGGACCGTCCGGTGCTGGAGGCCGAGCACGTGACGCGCGTGTTCGACGTGTCACGGCCAGTGCTCGCGCGCGTGATGGCGGGCGAGAAGAAGCGGATGCTGCGCGCGGTCGATGACGCAAGCTTCGCGATCCGGCGCGGCACGACGCTGTCGCTGGTGGGCGAGAGCGGGTGCGGCAAGTCGACCGTCGCGCGGATGGCCGTCGGGCTCTATGCGCCAAGCGCGGGGGCGATGCGCTTCGAGGGGCGGGAGCTGTCCGCGGCGCGGCGCGACGCGGCGCTGCGGCGGCGGATGAACATGATCTTCCAGGACCCCTATGCCTCGCTCAACCCGCGCTGGCGGGTTCGCGATATCGTTGCGGAACCGATCCGGGCGTTCCGGCTCGCGCGCGGGGCGGCGGTGGGCGAGCGCGTCGCCGAGTTGCTCGTCCAGGTGGGCCTGTCGGCGGCGGATGGACAGAAATATCCGCACGAGTTCTCGGGCGGGCAGCGCCAGCGCGTGTCGATCGCGCGGGCGCTGGCCTCCGAGCCCGAGTTCCTGGTGTGCGACGAGCCGACCTCGGCGCTCGATGTCTCGGTGCAGGCGCAGATCCTGAACCTGATGAAGGGACTGCAGGAGCGACTGGGGCTGACCTATCTCTTCATCAGCCACAACCTCGCGGTGGTGCGGCACATGTC
>JAJYFW010000151.1:3586-5626 GCA_021785335.1 Pseudomonadota bacterium | reverse complement strand
CGGCAACGTGGGAGAGCAGCTTGCAGACCGCGATGCGCGTGCCGAACTCGTCGAGCGCGTGGCGGCGCAGCGCCTCCAGGCTCGTGCCGGGTCTGGCTCCGTCCCGCCAGTCCGCCCGGCAGGAGAACCCGGCGTTCGGCGGGTAGAGGATGGAGTCGAACCCGTCGGTGCCGCGCACCCGCAGCTGCTCCGACCAGTAGGCCGGCAGATAGGGAAACAGCGTCGAAATCGATGGCAGCGCCGGATGGATGTCGCAGTCGATGCCCGAAGCCGCGCGAGGCATGGCGTTTTCTCCCGCCGCGCAGCCTACACGCGGCGCGCGCGCCAGGACAATCACGCCCCTGAAGTCGCGCCCCTAAAGCCGCGCCCCTAAAGCCGCGCCATGAAGTCCCGCAGCGCCGGCTCCCATTTCGCCGCGTCGTCGCCGGAGGCGGAATGGCCAAGCTCGCTGTCGATCAGGGTGTAGGTGGCATCCACCCCGGCCGCGCGGAACGCCGCCATGGTCGGCCCCTCCAACGACGGCGGAAACACCTTGTCGGTGCGCGAGATCGCGTAGAGTACCTTGGCCCTGATCCGGCCGACATGCGGGGTGATGTCGTAGAAGTCGAGCGCGCGGCGCAGCGCGATCAGCGAGTTGGGGTCGAATTCATCGGCCCATTTCGCGGCGATCGCCTCGATCGCGCGCTCGCGTTCCCAGGCGTCCGGGTATTTCGGCGCCAGCCGCGCCTCGATGCCGTAGTTCTTGAGCGTCCGGACCCGGAGTTTCGCCATCGTCGCCTTGATGCCGCCGGGATAGCAGTGCCCGCCGTTCCAGCCGGGGTCGTGCTCGAAGCCCTTGGCAAGATCGGCGGAGGTGTTGGCGTTCTCGTCGCGCGGGCGCTTGAGCGCCGTGACCGCGGCAACGATGCCGGTCATGAAGTCGGGGAACGTCACGGCCCACTGGAAAGCCTGGAACCCGCCATAGGAGGGACCGACCACGGCAACGAGGTGCCGGACACCGAGCGCGTCGAGCAGCGCCCTCTGCCCGCGCACCATGTCGGCCACGGTGTATTCTGGAAAGGTCGGGCCGTAGGGCCTGCCGGTCGCGGGGTCGATGCTCGCGGGGCCGGTCGTGCCATGGCAGGAGCCGAGCATGTTGGGCGCCACGACGAACAGCTTGTTGGTATCGACCGCGCGGCCGGGCCCGACCAGCAGCGCCCAGCCGCCCTCCGCGCCGTCCGCGGCCGGCTCGGCAAAACGATGGCTCGACGTGTAGCCGTGGGTGAGCAGCACCGCGTTGCGCCCGTCCGGCGCCAGCGTGCCGGCGGTGGCATAGGCGATTTCCAGCTTCGCGAGCCTGCCGCCGCGTTCCAGCGGGACCTCCCCGCCGTTCCAGATCCGGGTTTCGCTCCAGGGGTTCACCGCGTGGTTCACGGCCGCCAGTCCCTGTAGCCGCGATGCGAGGCCGGGATTGGCAGGGCCTGAGGCATGCCGCTCGCCACCGAGCCGTAGAGCGCGGTGATGAGCTCGAGCGAGCGCCGTGCATCCGCCAGCGTCACCGGCGGCGGCTCTCCGGCGTCCAGCGCCTCGGCATAGGCGCGGAACTGGCCCTCGAACCGGATCGGGTAGGGGGCGTGGTCGGCGAGCAGGCGTTCGATCGCCTCCTTCGTGGCCTGGTTGCGCGGCAGGATCCGCCAGGGCTCGTTGCCCGGCGCGTAGGGCTCGGTGCCGCTCTCAAACGTAACGTTCTCGAAATGGAGGCGCATGCGCGAGATCTCGGTGGCCGAGCCGAGCGTGGCCGAGAGAGCCACCACCGCGCCGCTGGTCATGCGCAGGCTCGCCGCCGCGCAATCCTCGGTCTCGATCGGGTTCACGCGCGTGGCGACATTCGCGTACGCGCTGGCCGCGTCCCCCATCAGCTCCTGCATCATGTCGTGGATGTGGATCGCGTGCCCGAGCAGGCAGCCGCCGCGCTCGATCGCCCAGGTGCCGTGCCACTTGATGTCGTAATAATCCTTGTCGCGCCGCCAGGCGGTTTCCACCGTCGCGTTGTACGGCTTG
>JAJYFW010000151.1:0-3576 GCA_021785335.1 Pseudomonadota bacterium | reverse complement strand
ATCAAGTGGCACGGCACCTGGGCGATCGAGCGCGTTGTACGGCCTGCCGGCGAGGCCCGCGCGCACCACGCGCACCGCGCGGCGAAAGCCGTCGCCCCAGCGGTACTGGAAGATCGGCATCACCGTGCCGCGGGCCGCCGCCGCCGCGGTCTCGATCGCGTCCATCTCCGCGAGCGAGGTGACGAAGGGCTTTTCGCAGATCACGTGCTTGCCTGACGCCATCGCGGCCAGCAGCTGCTCGCGGTGCAGCGCGGGCGGCGTGCAGAGATCCACGACATCGATATCCGCCATGCCCAGCACATCCGCGAAGGAGGAGGTGCGCCGGGCGATGGCGAACTCGTCGCCCACCGCCGAGAGCCGCGCGGCGTCGGTGTCGCAGATCGCCGCGACCTCCCAATGGGCGGGCAGCTTGGAATAAGCCTCGTCGATATGGGCGCGCCCGATGCCGAGCCCGACCACCGCTACCTTGCGTCTCATCGTTTCTCCTTCGTCGCGTGCCGCGTGCGCGGGGTGGCAAGCCAGCCCATGATCGCTTCCGGCTCGGAATCCGTGCGCGGCAGGTAGGGCTTGATGTCGAGCAGGGGCGTCCCGTTGACGCAGTCGAGATAGAGCACGCTGAGCACGCCGTCCTCGATCCCGAGCAGCTTCACCACGGAAAGCCCGATCGGGTTCGGCCGGTGCGGCGCGCGCGTGGCGAAGATGCCGCGCGGGGTGTCGTCGAAGGGCGGCGTGAACACCAGCTCCTGCGTGCCCCCGCGCGGCTGGTCGAGCCAGTAGAGCAGGATGAGGTGCGAAAACCCGTCGAGCGAGGCGAGCCCCGGGCGGAACTCCGGCGCCACCACCGCGCGGCAGACCGGCGGCGGGTCCGGCTGGCGCCCGTTGCGCGGGCATTCGGAGGTGGCCGCCCAGGGGGTTTCGAGATGCCCGATCGGACGGCAGACAAGCTCCTTCATGCCGGCGTTCTCAATCCAGCGCCGGCCGCTTGTGGGCCCATGGCAGCGCGCGCTCGAAGGCGCGGGACGCGCGCAGAACGCCGAGATCGTCGAAGCGCCGGCCAACGATCTGCAGGCCGACCGGCAGCCCCGCCTGCGTGAACCCGCAGGGCAGGCTCGCGGCCGGGTTCCAGGACATGTTGAACGGGTGGGAGAACTCCGCCCATTGCAGCCAGTCCCAGTCGTGCTGCGGCCAGTGCTCCGGGATCAGGCGCTCCGCCGGGAAGGCCGGCACGGAGACCGACGGCGTGATCAGGAAATCGTAGTCGCGGAAGCCGCGGTGGATGGCGGCGTTGTTGGCGTATTTGCGTTCGCGCGCCGCCTGGTACTCGCCCATGCTGAGCCGCGCGCCGTGCTTCACGCAGGCCACCAGGCCCGGGTCCATGCGGGATTCCCATTCCGCCAGGTGGCGCGCGTGGCGCGCGGTATGCGCGGGCCAGAACACGTGCGCGAGCTCGCCGCTCTCGCGGCCCCAGGTGATCGTCGCCTCGCGCAGCTCCGTGCCGAGCGCGCTCGCGAAACTCTCCGCCGCGGCGCGCACCAGGGCCGCGACCTCGGGGTCCACGCGCGCGTGGCCGAGATCCGCGGAAAAGGCGATGCGCGCGCCGGCGATGCCGTCATCGAGCCCGCCCGTGTAGTCCGCCGGCGGCTTTTCCAGCGTGGTGAAGTCGTCGTCCTCGGGCCCCGCCATGATGCCGAGCATCAGCGCCGCATCAGCGACGGTGCGCGTCATCGGGCCGATATGGGAGGTGAAGTCCCCGGTCGCGACCGGCGTGTAGGGCACCCTGCCGAAGCTCGGCTTCAGCCCGTAGATGCCGCAGAAATGCGCCGGCATGCGGATCGATCCCGCGCCGTCGCTGCCCTGGTGCAGCGGCCCGTAGCCGGCGGCGGCGGCCGCACCGGCTCCCGCGGAGGACGCGCCGGCGTTGTAGCCCTGCTTCCACGGGTTGCTGGTGATGCCGGTGAGCGGCGAGCGGCTCACGCCGGTCCAGCCGAACTCGGGCGTCGTCGTCTTGCCGAGCACGATCGCACCGGCCGCCTCCAGCCTGGTGACGAAGGGCGTGTCCGCGGCGACACGGTTGCCCTTCATGATCTGCGTGCCGAACTGGGTCGGGAAATCCTTCGTCCAGGCGAGGTCCTTGATGGTGACCGGCACGCCATGCAGCGGCCCGGTGGCGCGCCCGGCCATCACGGCGGCCTCGGCCTCGCGCGCCTTCGTCATCGCGCGGTCGAAATCGGTGGCGGCGAAGGCGTTGATCCGGGGTTCCAGCCGCTCGATCCGGTGCGCCAGCGCCGCGACGATCTCGACCGGCGAGAGCTTCTTCGCGCGCACCGCCTCCGCCATGGCGGTCGCGGGCATGTAGCCGATCTCGGCGTCGCTCACGCGATCTCTCCCTCGTCACGCAGCATCGTTATCGCGGCGTCGAAGGCCGCGGCCGTTTCCTCCACATCCGCCTCCGTGTGGGTGGACGACAGGAATCCGCCGATGCGCCCGCCGGTGTCCACGCCATGCACGAGCAGCGCGAGCCGCAGGCGCCCGACCAGCTTCTCCGGCATCGTCTTCAGCGCCTCGACGCTGCTGGTGAAGGGGTCAAACTCGCCCGGCGCGGCGGCGGACATGGAGGTGTGGAAGCCTGACGAGGTGCCGTACATCGCCCAGTGGACGTCGCGCTTTCGGAACACCTCGTTGCAGCGCTCGCGCAGGCTCGCCGCCGTCGCTTCCGCCCGCTCGGCAGCGTCCGATTCCGCGAGCTGGGTCAGCGCCGCGATGCCGGAGGCGGCGGAGACCGGGTTGGCGTTGAACGTGCCGGGATGGCCGATCTTCTCGCGCCCCGCCTTCTGCATCGCCTCGAAGTCGAGCAGCGCCATGATGTCGCCCCGCCCGCAGACGGCTCCGCCCGGCAGCCCGCCCGCGAGGATCTTGGCGAAGGTGGAAAGATCCGGCCGCACGCCGAAGCGCCCCTGCGCGCCACCGGCGGAAACACGAAAGCCGGTGATCACCTCGTCCATGATCAGCAGCACGCCATGCTTTGCCGTGACCTCGCGCAATGCCACCAGGAACTCGGGGCGGATCGGCACCTGGCCGAAGCTGGAGCCGGTGGGCTCCAGGATCGCGGCGGCGATGTCGCGGCGCTCCGCCAGCGTCTTCGCCACCGCGTCGATGTCCCACGGGTGCAGCAGGATGTTGGAGTGCGCCACGCTCTCCATCACGCCCGGCGTCGGCGAGCCGTCGAAATGGTTGGAGTAGCCGCTCGTCATCTGGTCGTGCCAGCCGTGGAAATGCCCCTTGAAGCGGATCAGCCCCTCGCGGCCGGTGAAGGCGCGCGCGAGGCGCACGGCCATCAGCGTCGCCTCGGTGCCGGAGGAGGTGAAGCGGATGCGCTCGGCACTCGCCACCAGGCGCTGCACCGCGCGCGCCCAGGCGATCTCGCGCGGATGGTTGGCGGCGAACTGCGTGCCCTGCGCCTGCGCCTCGGCGACCGCGGCGTTCACCGCGGCGTTGCCGTGGCCGAGGATCAGCGCGCCGTGGCCGCCGAAATAGTCGACGTAGCGGTTGCCATCGACGTCCCATTTGTGCGGACCC
>JAJYFW010000150.1 GCA_021785335.1 Pseudomonadota bacterium | reverse complement strand
GACGCTGTGGCGCCTGGTGCGTGGGGGGGATGCGGGGGGCGCGCGCGGCCGGCTCAACCGCGCGCTGGAATTCGGCCTGTTCCTGACGCTGCCCGCGACGCTCGGGCTCGGCGCGATCAGCCTGCCGATCGTGACAGTCCTGTTCCACCATGGCGCGATGACGGAACAGGCCACGCGCCTGACCGCGACGGCGCTTGTCGCCTATGCCTCGGGCCTGCCGGCGTATGTTGCGGTGCGCGTGCTCACCCCGGCCTTCTATGCCGCCGGAAATACCGCGACGCCGATGCGCATCGGGGTGGTGACGGTGGCGCTCAACGTCGGGCTGAACTTCGCCTTCATGCGCCCGTTCGGCCACCTCGGCCCGCCGCTGGCCTCGGCGACCGCGGCCTGGGCCAACACCGTGATGCTCTGGGTGCTGCTGGCACGCAACGGCGCGCTGGTGCCTGACGCGCTGCTGCGCCGCCGCACGGCCGGGATGGTTGCCGCCGGGCTCGCCATGGTGGCGGTGGTGCTGCTGGCGGTGCCGTATCTCTACCGCCCACTCGCCGGGGCGCACGTCGGCTGGCTCGGGCTCGGGCTGCTGATCGGGCTGGGTGCCGCGACCTACCTGCTCGCCGCCCATCTGCTCGGCGCGTCGGACCTCGGCTCGCTGCGCCGGCGCCTGGTGCGGGGCTGACGCGGCGGGAGTTGGCGGGCCCCGGGTTGACCTGTGCCGCGCTTGCCGGGAGAACGCCGGCCATGCAGCGCATTTTCTCCGGTATCCAGCCCTCCGGCGTGCCCACCCTCGGCAACTATCTCGGCGCCATGCGCAACTGGGTTCCGCTCCAGGAGACGCATGACTGCATCTATTGCGTCGTCGACCTCCACGCGATCACCCAGTGGCAGGAGCCGGCGCAGCTCGCGACGCAGACGCGCGAGATGGCGGCCTCGCTGCTGGCCTGCGGGATCGACCCCAAGCGCTCGATCCTGTTCCTGCAGTCGCAGGTGGCGGCGCATGTGCGGCTCGCCTGGATCTTCGAGTGCATCGCGCGCCTCGGCTGGCTCAACCGCATGACGCAGTTCAAGGACAAGGCCGGCAGGAACACGGAGAACGTCTCCGCCGGGCTCTACACCTACCCTGTGCTCATGGCGGCCGACATCCTCGCCTACAAGGCGACGCGCGTGCCGGTGGGCGACGACCAGCGCCAGCACCTCGAGCTCGCGAACGACATCGCGCAGAAATTCAACCACGATTATGGGACGGAGTTCTTCCCGGCGATCGAGGGGCTGATCATGGGGCCGGCCGCGCGCGTGATGAGCCTGCGCGACGGCAGCAAGAAGATGTCGAAGTCCGATCCCTCGGATCAGAGCCGCATCAACCTCAACGACAGCGCCGACGAAATCGCGCAGAAGATCCGCCGCGCCAAGACCGACCCGGAGCCGCTGCCCTCCGAGCCGCACGGGCTGGAGGGACGGCCAGAGGCGCGCAATCTCGTCGGCATCTACGCCGCACTTGCGGACACGGACCACGCGAGCGTGCTGCGCGAATGGGGCGGGAAGGGCTTCGCCGCCTTCAAGCCGGCGCTCGCCGACCTGCTGGTCGCGAAGCTCGAGCCCATCGCCATGGAGACGCGCCGGCTGCTGGCGGACAGCGCCTATGTGGACCAGGTGGTGCGCGAGGGCGCGGAACGGGCGGCCGCGATCGCCGATCCCATCGTTGCGGAAGCGATGCGCCTGGTGGGGTTCCTCAAGATCTGAGGCTGGCGGGAGTGACCATGGGCTGGGGCCTCGGGCCGGAGCTTCAGGCGTCGTTCTTCTGCGGATACCGGCACGGCTCGCGCGCCACGCAATGCGCGCAGTTCGGCGCGCGCGCCTTGCACACGTAGCGCCCGTGCAGGATCAGCCAGTGGTGCGCGTCGCGCAGGTATTCCTTCGGGATGCGGCGCAGCAGCGCCTCCTCCACCGCGCGCGGCGTCTTGCCGGGGGCGAGGCCGGTGCGGTTGCCCAGGCGGAAGATATGCGTGTCCACCGCCATCGTCGGCTGGCCGAAGGCGACATTGAGCACCACGTTCGCGGTCTTGCGGCCGACGCCGGGCAGCGCCTCCAGCGCCTCGCGCGTGTCCGGCACCTTGCCGCCGTGGTCGGCGACGAGCTGCGCGGAGAGTGCGGCGACATTTTTTGCCTTCGCCTGCCACAGGCCGATCGAGCGGACGTAGTTGCCCACGCCCTCTGGCCCGAGTCTGGCCATCGCGGCCGCATCGGGTGCCGCGGCGAACAGCGCCGGCGTCGCCTTGTTCACCGCCGCGTCCGTGGTCTGCGCCGAGAGGACGACGGCGACCAGAAGCTGGAACGTGGAGCCGTAATGCAGCTCCGTGCGCGGCGCGGGGTTGGCGCGCGCGAGCGCCTCGATGAAGGCGCGCACCTCGGCCAGGGTCATCGGTCTTGCCATCGGGGCATTGTGGCGCGCGCCGCGCCGCCCGGCTATCATGATCGCGACATGGACACGCCGATCTTCGAGGCTGTCGTGACGCCGTATCGCAGCCTCGGGCGGCGGGGCGTGCGGTATGTGGGCATCGCGATCCTGCTGTCCTGCACCGTCAACGCCACGCTCTCGCTGCTGCTCGGCGCCTGGCCGGTGGCACTCTTTGCCGTCGCCGAGCTGGGGCTTGCCCTCTACCTGTTCCGCCGCGGCACCCGCGCAGATGTCGAGGAACGCCTGGTGCTGACCGAGGCGCGGCTCACCATCCAGCGCTGGGATCGTGGCGGCCACGCGAGCCGGCTCGACCTGCCGACCGCCTGGCTGCGCGTGGGGCTGGAGGAACGGCCGGCGCGCGTGCCGGCCCTCGTGCTGCGCGGGCGGTTCCGTCCGGTCGAGGTGGGTGCCAGCCTCGGCGAGCAGGAGAAGCGCAGCCTCGCCGCCGCGCTGGGCGAGGCGCTGCACGAACTGCGCCACCCCACTTTCGACAACCCGCAGCTGCGCGAGGACGCGTTCTGCTGAGCGTCAGACCGCGAGCTCGGTCGTGATCGCGCGCACGTCGATCTCGAAATCGAAGCCCGTCACCGGCGGGTAGCCCGGGACCAACGTCACGCCGAGCGCCGCGAGGCCGGATTGGCGGAGCACGTCCATCGCGCCCTCGAGCGGGTGGACCGTGTAGGCCTGCGCGGCGGTGAGCGCGTGCCAGTCCCCGCCCAGCTCCGCGGTTGTCGCGCGCAGCGCGTCGATGACGAAGCGCGCCTTCGCCGCCATGCCGGCGGGCGACGCATCGCCGGGGGCGACGATGCCGGGCGGGTCCTCGCGCAGTTCCGGCTTGCCGGAGATGAGGAAATCGGCCGCGCCGCCGCCACCCATCCCACCCGAGCCGGGTGCGGCGTAGGTGAAGGCGTGCAGCACCGCCTCGGCCGGCGGGTCGAAGAGCGGGGCCATGTTGCTGCGCGCGATCGGGAAGGTCTCGTCGGCGAGGAAGCCTTGGTCGCGCAGCAAGATGGCGTAGCCGCGGTTGAAGACGGCGAAATCGGCCGGGGTCATCGCCGCCGGGGAGCGGATCTCCAGCCCCGCCAGCGCCGTGAGCGGCAGGCCGCGCGCGGCGAGGTGGCTGGCGACGAACGCGAAGCCCTGGGCGAGCCCCAGCCTCGCGCGCGGGCGCACCCGCACCAGCGCATGACCCGGCCGGGCGATGACGCCCGCGGAGAAAGGACGCGGCCCGCCCGGCTGGTAGGCGAAGCCGCTGGCCATCTCGACTGTCTGCATTTGAGGGTTCTCCCGGGTGGCTGAACGTATTCTTTACCCTCTCCCGCCGACAATCGCGCGGTTTCAACGAGGCTGAAAACCTGTCCACCGCGTTGTCACGGATGCCTGCCGGTGCGTCGCGCCCCGGCGCCGATGTTTACCGCGCCGCCCTGTCCGGGGTCGCGCCGGGGAGCGTTGCCCTTCCGGCGCGGCTGCTGGCGGCAGCGCTGCCGGGGCTCGCCATACCCTTCGTCATGGCGCTCACCGGCGCGCCGGCGGCCGCGGTGCTCGGCGCTACCGCCTGCATCGTGCTGTCGCACCGCGTGGCGTGGCGCCTGCTCGTGGCGCCGCCGAGACGGGAGGCCAGGCGGCTCTCGGTCCGTCTCGCCGGACGGGAACGCGACCTCGCGGCCGCGCAGCTTCGCCTCGCCGCGGTGGGGGAGGACGCGGAACGCCTCGCCGATGACGGCGCCTGCTTCGCGCTCCGGCTCGGACGGGACCGCAGGCCGCGCTGGGTCTCGCCCGCCTGCCGCGCGGTGCTCGGTGCCCCGCCGGCCCGCGTGCTCACGCGCGGGCTCGACATGGCGCCGGCGGAGGCTGCCGCCCTGCGCGCCGCGCTGGAAGCGCTGGCGCCCGGCGAGACGGCGCGGCTCGAACTGCCGTGCCGGCGCCCCGATGGCGGGCGCGTGCTGCTCGCGGTCGCCGCGCATCACATCGGCGACCGCGGCTTCCTGCTCGGCGCGCGCGACATCACGCGCGAGCGCCTGCTCGAAACCCAGGTCGCGGAACTGACGCGCCGGCTCGACTCGATGCTGTTCGAGGACCGGCTGACACGGCTGGGCAGCCGCGCGCGGCTGGACGCGGCGATGCTTGCCGCCCGGGTGCGCGCGGGGCGGCTCGGCCGACCGCTCGCGCTCGTCGCCGTGCGCGTCGCGCATCACCAGGCCTTCGCCGATCGTTACGGAACCGTCGCGGCCGATTCCTGCCTGCGGCGCATCGCCCGCACGCTCGCCGGGACGATCCGCCGGCCCGCGGACCTCGCGGTCCGCACGGGCGGCGAGCGCTTCTGCCTGCTGCTGCCTGACACCGACGCCGAAGGAGCCGCCGTCGCGGCGCGGCGCGTGGTGGCCGCGGTCGCGGCGCTGGGCATCGACCACGCTGCCTCGCCGCGCGCCGTGGTCGAGGCGCGGACGCGCGTCGTCATGCTGCACGTGCCGGGCTCCGGCGTGTCCGCGCAGGCCGAGGCCGGGCGTCCGCAGACGGTCTGACGCGGTGCGTCCCGCGCCGGCCTAGTCGCCTTCCGGAACCAGCGACTTGATGAGGTCGAAGACGCGCTTGCGCACCGCGGGATCGGTGATGCGGTAATAGGCGCGGACCAGTTCCAGCGTCTCGCGCCGGTTGAGCGCATCGTCGTTGAAGCTCTGCTGTGCCTCGGCGAAGCCGAAGCCGCGCCGCGCCGCCATGTCGCCACCGCCGGCGCGCCCCAGGGGCTCCGGCATGTCGTCGAAGAAGAAGCTGATCGGCACGTCGAGCACGCGCGCGAGGTCGTAGAGGCGCGAGGCGCCGACGCGGTTCACGCCCCGCTCGTATTTCTGGATCTGCTGGAAGGTCAGTCCCAGGGATTCGCCGAGCCGTTCCTGCGACATGCCCATCAGCGTGCGGCGCAGGCGGATGCGCGCACCGACATGCGCGTCGATCGGGCTTGGCTTGAAGCCGCTTTCCGCGGCCCCCGACAGCTGGCCCTCCGGCTCCTCCGCCGCCCGGCCCTCGTCGTTGCCCGGGTGGGCCGCTTCGCTCGCCTGTGCCAATTGAGCCTCCTTCGTCTCACCCCAGCCCCTGGCGTTGCGTGCCAGGGGCGATCACCGCCGCGCCGTCATGCTGCCGGAACATGCGCTGCTCTTCGGGACGAGCGCGAGGTGTCGGTATCGGGGCGGCGGTTGATTGAGAGG
>JAJYFW010000149.1 GCA_021785335.1 Pseudomonadota bacterium | reverse complement strand
CTCGCAGGAAGGCAAGCTCCTCGGCACCGGCTCGCTCATCCTCCAGCAGGGCGACGGCAAGCGGCGGATGGACATGAACATGGTCGTCCCCGTCTCCTGCCTGCCCCCGGTGCTCGACGAACTCCTCACCCTCGGCCGCCCGAAAGCCCCGCCGCGCCCCTGGCTCGGCCTCTACGCCATGGAGGGCGAGGAGGGCATCGTCGTCGGCGGCCTCTCGGAGAAAGGCCCCGCCGCCCGCGCCGGCATCCAGCAGGGCGACCGCATAATCGGTGTCGGCGACGAGGACGTGACGGACCTCGCCGGCCTCTGGCGCAAGGTCTGGCAGAGCGGTCCCGCCGGGTCCACCGTGCTCCTGCGCGTCGGCCGCGACGGCTCGCGCCTCGCCGTGCGCGTCACCTCCGCGGACCGCCAGAGCTTCCTGCGCGCGCCCAAGCTGCACTGATGCCGCCCCTGCCGCGTCCGGTGCTGCGCGCGGCGCAGGTCGCCGTCGCCCTGCTGCCGATCCTGCTCCTGCACGCCCGCGCCCTGGCCGAGGTCTCGATCGCCATCGCCGACATCGCCTTCCTCTGGCAGATGGCCGCCACCCGCTCCTGGCGCTGGCTGCGCGCGCCGGAGGCGCTGCCCGGCCTGCTCTTCTGGGCCTGGCAACTCCTCTGCTCGCTCCCCGCCCACGCCGCGGGCGGCATGCCCGCCTTCCTCCAGGCGCTGGCCTCACTGAGCTGGTTCCTGCTCGTCCCGGCGCTCGGCCGCGTGGTCCTGGCGGAGGAAGCCGCGCGCGCCTGGCTCACCCGCATGATCTCCCTCGCCGTGCTCTACATCGGCGCCAATGTCTGGCTGCAGCAGTTCGCCGGCTTCGACATCTGGGGCTTCCGCCGCTGGGGGGACGGCTCGCTCACCGGCCCCTTCTACGAGCCCCGCGCGAGCGCACCCCTGGTGCGCATGATGTTCCCGGTGCTGCTGCCGGCGGTCACGCGCGCGCGCCCATGGCTGGCCGCGGCGCTGCTGCTGCTGGCCGTCGTCACCATGGTGCTGATCGGCCAGCGCATGCCGGTGCTCCTCCTGCTCCTCGGCCTCGCCGCCACCGCGCTCCTGGTGCGCCGGCTGCGCCCGCTCGCCCTGGGTTTCCTGGTGCTCGTGCCCGTGCTCGTGCTCGCCACCGTGGTCATCTCCCCGCCCGCCCATCACCGCCTAGTGACACTCTTCGCCCAGACGATGGAGCACTTCCCGGACAGCCCGTACGGCTCGCTCTACCTGCGCTCGCTCGCCATGGCGCAGAACCACCCGCTGCTCGGGTGGGGCTTCGACGGCTTGCGCCATGCCTGCCGCTTCCCGCAGAACTTCCGCTCCTTTCCGGCGCTGGGCCAGACCCTCAAGGACGGCGGCGGCGCCGCCATCTGCAACATCCACCCGCACAACATCTACCTGGAGGCGCTGACCAACGCCGGTCTGCCCGGCTTCGTGCTCTACGCCGCCATGGCGCTCACCTGGCTTGTCATCCTCGGCCGCGGCCTGTTCGCCACGCCGGACGCGTTGCGCGCCGGTGTGTTCGTCGCCGTCCTCGTGCATTTCTGGCCAATCGCGTCGAGCAGTTCCGCCTTCGACCTCTACAGTTCCGGCATCGCCTTCATGATGGCCGGCCTCGGCGTGGCGCTCGCGCGGGCCCGCGCCCAAGCCGCATGAAGCGCATCCTCTTCGTCACCTCCAACCGCATCGGCGACGCGGTGCTCTCCACCGGCCTGCTCGCCCACCTGCTCCGCACTTATCCGCAAGCCCGCTTCACCGTCGCCTGCGGCACCGTGGCGGAGGGCGTGTTCCTTCGAATGCCGCGCCTCGACCGCCTGATCCTGATGGAAAAGCGCCGCGACCGCAGGCACTGGCTGCCGCTCTGGGCCGCCACCGCCTTCACCCGCTGGGACCTCGTGGTGGACATCCGCGCCTCCGCCCTCTCCTACCTCGTCCCCACGCGCCGCCGTGCGCGCATGCGCCGCCGCCCGGGCCCGAAGATCGCCCAGCTCGCCGCCATCCTCGGCCTCGACCCGCCGCCGCTCCCCGTGGTCTGGACCGCGCCCGAGGACGAGGCCCGCGCCGCCGCCCTGCTGCCGCAAGGCGGGCTCCTCGTCCTCGCCCCCACCGCGAACTGGACCGGCAAGATCTGGCCCCCGGACCGCTTCATCGAACTCGGCAAGGCGCTCCTCGCCGGCCCCCTCGCCGGCGCCGCAATCGCGGTGATGGCCGGCCCGGGCGGGATGGAGCGCGACCTCGCCGCCCCGGTCCTCACCGCCTTCCCCGGCGCCATCGACCTCGCCGGCAACCTCTCGCTGCCCGAGGCCGCTGCCTGGCTCAAGCGCGCCTCGTTGTTTATCGGCAACGATTCCGGCCTCATGCACCTCGCCGCGGCCGCGGGTGCCCCCACGCTCGGCCTGTTCGGCCCCACCCCCGCGGACGAATACGCTCCCGCCGGCCGCCTCGCCGCGGCCACCGTCTCGCCGGACCGCACAATGGCGGGCCTGCCGGTCGCCCAGGTTCTCGAAGCCGCGACGCGCCTGCTGGAATCCGCCTGATGCGCATCGCCCACATCATGGCCGGCGCCCACGACGGCGGCGCGGAACTCTTCTACGAGCGCATGACCATCGCCCAGGCCCGCTCCGGCGAGACCGTTCTGCCCATCATCCGCACCGACGCCGCCCGCGCCGCCCGCCTGCGCGAAGCGGGGCTGGAACCGGTGCAACTCCGCTTCGGCGGCCCCATCGACATCCTCACCCGGCCGCGCATCGCCCGCGCGCTCCGCGCCTTCAGGCCCGATATCGCGATGACCTGGATGAGCCGCGCCTCGATGCACGCGCCGCGTGGCCCCTGGGTCCTGGTCGGCCGCCTCGGCGGCTACTACGACCCGAAATACTTCCGCGCCTGCGACCACCTCGTCGGCAACACGCACGGCATCGTCGCCTGGCTCCGTTCCAGGGGTATCCCGGAAAACCGCACCCACTACCTGCCCAATTTCGTCACCGACTTCGCCGACACGCCCCCCGCCGACCGCGCGGCGCTCGGCATTCCCCCGAATGCCCCGATGCTGCTCGGCCTCGGCCGCCTGCACCGCGACAAGGGCTTCGATATCGCGCTCAGGGCCCTTGCCCGCGTGCCGCACGCACACCTGGCCATCGCCGGCAGCGGCCCGGAGGAAGCATCCCTCAAGGCGCTGGCCGCCGAATTGGACGTCGCCGGCCGCACCCACTTCCTGGGCTGGCGCCGCGATGCCGGGGCGCTGCTCGCCGCCTGCGACATCTTCCTCTGCTCCTCCCGCGGCGAGCCCCTCGGCAACATGGTCCTGGAAGCCTGGTCCGCGCGCCGCGCCGTCGTCGCGCAGGCCGCCCTCGGCCCCACGGAACTCATCGTCCAGGACGAGACCGGCATCGTGACTCCCCTGGAAGATCACGTGGCCCTCGCCACCGCCCTCTCCCGCGTCCTCGCCGACCCCGCCTTCGCGGCGCGTCTGGCGCAGGCCGGCCGCCGGCGCTACGAAAACGACTTCACTGAGGCTGCCGTCCTCGCCACCTGGCGCCGCCTGTTCGAACAACTGATCGCAAGCAGGAAGGAAACGCGACGATGAAACTCATGAGCTTCCGCGACATGTCTGGCGGGACGGGGGCGGGCCGCGACGGCTGGGGCATCGTCGAGGGCAGCAAGGTCGCCGATCTCTCCGCCACGGCCCCCACGCTGCGAGCGGCGCTCGCCGCCGGCAAACCCATCACCGCCCCCGCCAGCGCGCCGCGGCTCGACCTCGCGAAGCTCGCCTACCTGCCGCCCATTCCGGACCCGGAAAAGATCATCTGCGTCGGCCTCAACTATCTCACCCACATCCTCGAGGGCGGCCGCGAGCCGCCGAAGATGCCCACCATCTTCACCCGCTGGGCCAACACCCAGGTCGGACACATGCAGCCGATGCTTCGCCCCAAGGTCTCCGAAACCTTCGACTACGAGGGCGAACTCGCCTTCGTCATCGGTCGGCACTGCCGCCATGTCGCGGAGGCCGACGCCATGTCCGTCGTCGCCGGCTACGCCTGCTACAACGACGGCTCGGTCCGCGAATGGCAGCGCCATTCGACCCAGTTCACGCCCGGCAAGAACTTCCCCGCGACCGGCGGCTTCGGCCCCTGGCTGGTCACGCCCGACGAGGTCGGCGACATCACGAAGTCCAGCCTCGTCACCCGCCTGAACGGCGAGGAAGTCCAGCGCGCCACCATCGACGACCTGGTGTTCGGCGTCGCCCGCCTCGTCGCCTACTGCTCCGCCTTCACCTTCCTCGAGCCCGGCGACGTCATCATCACCGGCACCACCGGCGGCGTCGGCGCCTACCGCAAGCCGCCGCTCTGGATGAAGCCCGGCGACACCGTCGAGGTCGAGATCACCGGCGTCGGCACGCTCCGCAACCCGATCGCCGAGGAAACCTAGGCCCGGCCGCCGCCATCGCAGGCCACGCAGCTCGGGAGCGCCGGCGTCGATGACGGACCGTATCGAAACCCAGGTGCTTGTGGTCGGCGCCGGCCCCGTGGGCCTGACGCTCGCGATGGACCTTGCCTGGCGCGGCGTCCGCGTCACCGTCGCGGAACTGCGCCGCCGCGGCGAGCCGCCACCGGTCAAGTGCAACCACGTCTCCGCCCGGTCGATGGAGATCTTCCGCCGCCTCGGCGTCGCAACCGCGCTGCGCGATGCCGGCCTGCCCGCCGACTACCCCAACGACGTCGCCTACCGCACCACCGCGACCGGCCTGGAGCTCTCGCGCATCCCCATCCCCTGCCGCGCCGAGCGCTACACGCGCAAGGACGGCCCGGATGGCTGGTGGCCGACGCCGGAGCCGCCGCACCGCATCAACCAGATCTACCTCGAGCCCGTCCTGTTCCGCCACGCCGAGGCGATGCCGGGCCTTTCCATCCTCACCCGCACAGAGGCCGAGGGCTTCGTCCAGTCGGAGCACGGCGCCATCGCGACGCTGCGCGACCTCGACACGGGTGAGCAGCGCGAGATCGCCTGCGACTACCTCATCGGCTGCGACGGCGGCAGGTCGGAAATCCGCCGGGCCATCGGCGCGCGGCTCACCGGCGACCCAGTGGTGCAGCGCGTCCAGTCCACCTTCATCCGCGCGCCCTCCCTGCTCGGCCTGATGCGCGCGAAGCCGGCCTGGGGCACGTTCTCGATCAACCCCCGTCGCAGCGGCAACATGTACGCGATCGACGGGCGCGAGACCTGGCTCATCCACAACTACCTCCGCCCCGGCGAGGAGGATTTCGAGACGGTGGACCGCGACCGCTGCATCCGCCTGATCCTCGGCGTCGGCGATAATTTCGCCTACGACATCATCAGCAAGGAGGACTGGATCGGCCGCCGCCTCCTCGCCGACCGCTTCCGCGACCGCCGCGTCTTTCTGTGCGGTGACGCCGCGCATATCTGGGTGCCGATGGCCGGCTACGGCATGAACGCCGGCATCGCCGACGCGATGAACCTCTCCTGGCTGCTCGCCGCTGCGCTCAGGGGCTGGGGCACTGCATCCATCCTCGACGCCTACGAGGCGGAGCGCCAGCCGATCACCGAGCAGGTCTCGCGCTTCGCCATGAACCACGCCATCGCCCTCGGCCGCCAGCGCGAGGCGGTGCCGGATAACATCGAGGCG
>JAJYFW010000148.1 GCA_021785335.1 Pseudomonadota bacterium | reverse complement strand
GATCGCGACGATGAGCCCCTCGATGCGGCCGCGGCGGCGGCGGATGGTCAGCGCGTCGAGCAGCGCCTGGGTCGGGTGCTCGTGCGTGCCGTCCCCGGCGTTGACGACGCTGGCCTCGACCTTCTGCGCGAGGAGGTGCGGTGCGCCGGACTGGTCGTGGCGGACGACGAGCAGGTCGCAGTGCATGGCGTTCAGCGTCGCGGCGGTGTCGAGCAGCGTCTCGCCCTTGTTCACCGAGGAGGTGGAGACGCTCATGTTGAGCACGTCGGCGCCGAGGCGCTTGCCGGCCAGCTCGAAGCTCGTGCGGGTGCGGGTTGAGTCCTCGAAAAACAGGTTGATCAGGGTTCGGCCGCGCAGAAGGTCGCGCGGGGTCTTGCCGGTGCGGTTGAGCAGCACGTAGCTCTCCGCGAGGTCCAGAAGGGCGCCGATCTCGGGCCGGTCCATGCCCTCGATCTGGAGCAGGTGACGGCGGGACGGCGGGGCCATGGCGTCAGTAGTTGCCGCTGCTGGGCGCGCCGCCGCCGGGGAGGCCGCTTTGGGCCGGGGGGGTGTTGTAGCGGCCGACATTGCCCAGGATCTGCTGCAGGAGGTTGGGGTTGCTACCCGGCGAAGGGGTGACGCGGGCGATCATCGGCGCGGGCAGGGCGTTCTTGGACCTCCTGCTTTTCCACACCCTGGAAGGCGGCGATCTGCGGCTTGGTGACCTGGCCGATATAGATCCAGGTGTTGGGGTCGAAGCTGCCCTTCGCGGTGGGCGAGCCGAGTGCGGCGGTGGCGTCGGCCTCCGTCGAGGTGCCGGGGACGAGCTGCTTGAGCGCGTCGGTACTGACCATGTTGCCGCGTACCTGCGGCTCGTATGACCAGAAACCGGGGGCGCAGCCGGCGAGCAGCAGGGTGAGCGCCAGGATCGGGAGCGGGGCGGTGGGGAGATGGCGGCAGCGCATGGCGGCGATGCGCTCCCATGCCGGGGCGGTGCCTGTCAATGATCCCCGTGGCGTGGCGCGTGACATCCGTCTTCACGGCCGGTTTCCCGCCGGGGTTTCGGGGCCAGGCTCTTGGCTCGCGAGGGGGGGCGTGGCATCTCGGGCCGATGTTGCCCCGCTTTGTGCTTTCCTGGTTCCGCGCCACGCCGCTGCAGCGCCAAGGCCACGATCTCTACGTCGCCGCCGTGACCGCGGCGCGGCGACCGGTGTTCTATGCCGCGTTCGGCGTGCCGGACACGCTGGACGGGCGGTTCGACTGCATCGGGCTGCACGTGTTCCTGGTGATCCGGCAGCTGTGGAAGGCGGAGCCGCCGGGACCGGCGCTGGCACAGGCGGTGTTCGACGCGATGTTCGGCGACATGGACCGCAGCCTGCGCGAGATCGGCGTTGGCGACCTTTCGGTGCCCAAGCGCAACAAGCGCATGTGGGAGGCGTTCCACGGCAGGGCACTCGCCTATGGCGGGGCGTTGGACGCGGGGGACATGGCGGCGCTGGAGTCCGCGATCGCGCGCAACGTCTGGCGCGGCCGGCCGGCGGGCGAGGGGCCGGCGCGGCTTGCCCGGTATGTGCGCGCGGCGGACGCGGCGCTGGCGGCACAGGCCGCGGCGTTGCTGGCGGGCAGGGTGGCGTTTCCCGAGGCGGAGACGGCCGGGGTGAAGACTGCCGGAATGGAGACTGGAGCATGAGCAAGCGGCGCAACGCGCTTTGCGTGGGGTTCATCGGTATCGGCGCGATGGGGCGGCCGATGGCCACCTGCCTGCGCCGGCACGGGTTCCCCGTCACGGTGTTCGACGCGCGCGCGGGCGTGGCGCATGCTTTCGCGGCCGAGCAGGGCGCGACCGCGGCGCCGGACCTGGCGGCGCTGGCGCGTGGGGCGGATGTGGTGATCACCATGCTGCCGACGAGCCGGGAGGTCGCCGAGGTTCTCGAGGGCGGCGTGCTGGCGGCGCTGGCGCCGGGCGCGGTGGTGGTGGAGATGTCCTCCGGCGTGCCGGGGGAGACGCAGCGGGCGGCGGGCGTGGTGGCCGCCGCGGGGGGAACTCTGGTCGATGCGCCGGTCTCCGGCGGCGTGGCGCGGGCCGAGACCGGCGATCTCGCGATCATGACCGGCGGCGACGAGGCGGCGCTGGCGCGGGTGCGGCCGGTGCTGGAGGCGATGGGCACCACCATCCTGCATTGCGGCGGCGTCGGCGCCGGGCAGGCGATGAAGGCGCTGAACAACCTGGTCTCGGCGGGCGGGTTCCTGATCGGGATCGAGGCGCTGCTGATCGGGCAGCGTTTCGGGCTCGATCCCGCGACGATGGTGGATGTGCTGAATGTGTCGTCGGGGATGAACAACTCGACGAAGGGGAAGTTCCGCCAGCAGGTGCTGTCGCGGAAATTCGCCTCCGGGTTCGGGCTCGACCTCATGGTCAAGGACGTGACCATCGCGCTTGGGCTGGGGCGGGAGACGGCGACGCCGGCGCCGTTCGCGGCGCTGTGCCGTGAGATGTGGCTGGCAGCGCAGCAGCGGCTGGGGCCTGGGCAGGACCATACGGCGCTGGCGCAGCTGTGCGAGATGCTGGCGGGCAGCGAGCTCAGGGAAGGCGGCTGACACGCCACGGTTGAATTGGGGGCGCGTGCGGCGGCAGGATCGGCGCATGCGCGGGGTTGCCCTGGTCCTTGCGGCGGTGCTGGTGTGTTGCGCGCCGGGCGTGGGCGTTGCGCGGGCGCAGGGGGCGGCCGGCGGGCGGATCACGGCGCTGCTGCACGCGCTGAAGAACGCGCCGGACGGGAGCGTAGCGCACCTGATCGAGCAGCGCGTGCGGGCGCTGTGGACCGAGGCGGGCTCGCCGGCGGCGGTGCTGCTGGAGCAGCGGGGCGTGCGGGACCTGGTCAACCACGCCGATCAGGACGCGCTCAAGGCCTTCGACGCGGCGCTCGTGATCGATCCGGGCTACGCCGCCTGCTACGGCGACCGGGCGATCGCGCGGTTCAGGACCGGCGATATCGGCGGCGCGATCGCCGATATCGAGGCCACGCTGCGGCAGGACCCGCGGATGTTCACGGTGTTCGACACGCTCTCGCGGATCGCCGAGGCGCGCGGGGACTGGCGCGCGGCGCTGCTGGCCTGGCGGCGGTACGCGGCGGCGGACCCCAAGGGCGAGGGCGTGCAGGCGCGGCTGCAGGAGCTGAAAAGCAAGGCGCTTGGGCTGAGGTCCTGAGCCCGATTGTCAGCGGGGCCCGCGTCAGCGTGCGCGCGGACGGCGGCGGGCGACGGTGCCGATGCCGGCGACGGCCACGCCGAGCAGGGCAAGGGAGGTGGGCTCGGGGATCGGGGGGGGATCGCCCTGCACCGCCATCTGGTAGGCGCCGGTGCCGCTTTCCGGATTGGGGCATACGAGCTGGGCCACGCTGTAGGCATCGTACTCGCCGCCGACGCCCTTGCCGGACATATCCTGCGTGTACGCCCACACCGCGGTGGAACCCTTGGGCGAGGAAAGCTGGATCCAGTAGCGTGTTTGGGGAGCGAGATCGATCGACGGGACGTGGACGTTGAAGATGCGCGGCTCCGCCCACGAACTGAGCTTGCTGTCCTGGATCGTCGCGAGATGCGAGATCACCGTGCCGGGCGCGTTGGCGTTGTCGCTCAGCAGGTCGACCGAGATGGTCTTGTGATCGGGCGGCGTGGCGACGCCGAGCAGCAGCTTGAGATCGGTGAAGACGAAGGTGCGCCTGCCGGTGGAAAAGGATTCGGCGACCGGGCCGGTGACTTGGATGGTGGTGAAGGCCTGGCCGCTGGTATCCGTGCTGATGGCGTCGTAGATGACGTCGGCGCGGGCGGCCGGTGCCTTGGCGAGCAGGGCGAGGGCGGCAAGCGCCGCCAGGGCGCTCTTCGAGAACGGGTCCATCCAGGATCGTCCCTTCGTGGTTGGCCCGACCCGGAACTGGGCGCAGGCCCCGCACGTAAGGCGTTTATAGCGAGTTTCATTTCGCGGGAAAAGTATTCTTTTTCATATTTGTCAACGCGCGTGGCACAATGCCCGCGCGCGGGGTCTTCCGGCGCCCGTCTGGCACGCCGCGATGTTCCTGGCGGCCGGGCCGGTGCGTGGCTAAAAGGCGCCGCAAGGGAGGACAGAACATGGGTGCGCTGACGGCAAGTTATGTGAGCGGGACCTCGGACGTGCCGCTGCTTGGGCTCACCATCGGGCAGCAGCTCGATGCGACCGTGGCGGCATATCCCGAGCGCGAGGCACTGGTGGTGCGCCAGCAGCAGGTCCGCTGGACGTGGCGGGAGTTCGCCGAACGCGTGGACGCGATCGCCGCGGGGCTGCTGGCGCTGGGGCTGCAGCCGGGCGACCGTGTGGGGATCTGGTCGCCGAACAACGCGGAATGGGTGCTGACGCAGTTCGCCACCGCCAAGGCCGGGCTGATCCTGGTGAACGTGAACCCCGCCTACCGGCTGGCGGAGCTGGAATACGCGCTGAACAAGGTGGGATGCCGGGCGCTGGTGACGGCAACCGCGTTCAAGTCGAGCGACTACGCCGGGATGCTGCGCACGCTGGCGCCGGAGATCGATGATTGCGAGCCGGGGGAACTGGCCGCCGAGCGGCTGCCGCAGCTTTCCATCGTGGTGCAGATCGGCGGCGACAGCCTCGCCGGCGCGTACCGGTTCGAGGAGCTTGCCGGCATGGGCGGCGAGGCGGAGCGGGCGCGGCTCGCGGAGCTGGCGCAGACGCTGCAATTCGACGACCCGATCAATATCCAGTTCACATCGGGAACGACCGGGGCGCCGAAGGGGGCGACGCTCACGCACCACAACATCCTCAACAACGGGCTGTTCACCGCACGGGGGATGCGCCTCTCGCACGAGGACCGGCTGTGCATTCCGGTGCCACTCTATCATTGTTTCGGAATGGTGATGGGCGTGCTGGGCTGCGTGACGCACGGTGCCACCATGGTGTTCCCGGGCGAGGGGTTCGACCCGCTGGCGGTGCTGGAGACGGTGGCTGAGGAGCGCTGCACCGCGCTCTATGGCGTACCCACGATGTTCATCGCCGAGATGGACCATCCGCGCTTTGCCGAGTTCGACGTGACGTCGTTGCGGACCGGCATCATGGCGGGATCGCCTTGCCCGATCGAGGTGATGCGCCGGGTGATGACGGCGATGCACATCGGCGAGATGACCATTGCCTATGGCATGACGGAAACGAGCCCCGTCAGTTTCCAGACCTCGATCGAGGACCCGGTGGAGCGGCGGGTTTCCACGGTGGGGCGGATCCATCCGCATCTCGAGGTGAAGATCGTCGACGCCGAGGGGCGTGTGGTGGCGCCTGGGATACCCGGGGAGCTGTGCACGCGCGGCTATTCCGTGATGCTGGGCTACTGGGACGACGAGGCGCGGACCGCGGAGGCGGTCGATCGCAGCGGCTGGATGCACACGGGCGACCTCGCGACCATCGACGCGGAGGGGTATTGCGCGATCGTCGGGCGGATCAAGGACATGATCATCCGCGGCGGCGAGAACGTCTACCCGCGCGAGATCGAGGAGTTCCTGTACCGTCATCCCGCGATCGCGGATGTCGCGGTGTTCGGCATCGCGGACGCGCGCATGGGTGAGGAGGTGGTGGCCTGGGTGAAGCTGCGTGAGGGGGTGGAGATCACCGAGGAAGAGGTGCGGGAGTTCTGCCGCGGGCAGATCGCGCACTACAAGGTGC
>JAJYFW010000147.1 GCA_021785335.1 Pseudomonadota bacterium | reverse complement strand
ATGTCGGGAAGCGAGACGTAGGCATCGCCGATCGCGGCGAACAGCACGGCGGCATCGGAGCCGAGCATGCGGATGCTGGCGTAGAGCTGGCCGCCGGCGGAACGGTTATCGAAGAACAGGAGGTTGTCGCGCCCGCCGGTATGGACCCGGACATGTCCGACCGGACGCTCGGGGTCGGTGACGACAACCGTCAGGTCCGTATCACCAATCGGCTCGATCCCGAGTGCGCGGACCTCGGCGTCGGTCGCGCTGAACAGCGAGAACGAGCAGTCGTCGTAACTGTCGGCACGCAATGCCGTCACGGCGGGGTCGAGCGCCGCCAGCAGATTCGCTTCCGTCTCGGCATGCAGTCCCGGAACCATTCACGTCTCCGTCCCACGGCGCCGGCTGAGCCTCGGACGCGCCCGCGCGTTTGTGACCCATCGCAGGCCGAGGGCCAAGGGGCGCCCGGGCATTTTGGCGCGCCCGGTTGCAGCGCCATCTGCGGGCTGCCAAAAACACTGCCGGGACAGTGGATTCGGAGCGCCATGCGGATCTTGGTCACGGGGGGATGCGGCTTCATCGGCTCGGCCGTGATCCGCCACCTGCTGTCGCAAACCGCACACGACATCGTGAACGTGGACAAGATGACCTACGCCGCCTCGCCCGAGGCCATCGCGGTGGCGCAGGGAAGCGACCGGCACCGGGTGGTGGTCGCCGACATCGCCGACATCGCCGCGATGCGCGACCTCTTCGCGAACGCGCGGCCCGACGCCGTGATGCATCTCGCAGCCGAGACCCATGTCGACCGCTCGATCGACGGCCCAGGCCCGTTCATCCAGACCAACGTCGTGGGCACGCTGACCCTGCTCGAGGTCGCGCGCGAACACTGGCTCTCGCTCGACGAGGCAGGGCGCGGGGCGTTCCGGTTCCATCACATCTCGACCGACGAGGTGTTCGGCGCGCTCGGCCCCGCCGACCCGCCGTTCAGCGAGGCAACTCCCTACGATCCGCGCAGCCCCTATTCGGCGAGCAAGGCCGCGTCCGACCACCTGGTGCGGGCTTGGCGGCACACCTACGGGCTGCCCACCATCGTCTCCAACACCGCCAACAACTACGGACCCTGGCAGTTTCCCGAGAAGCTGATTCCGCTGGTGCTGATCGCGGCGCTGGAGGGCCGGAAGATCCCGCTCTACGGCGACGGCTCCAACCGGCGCGACTGGATCCATGTCGAGGACCACGCGGCGGCGCTGGTCGCGGTGCTGGAGCGCGGGCGGCCGGGCGCGACCTACGCGATCGGCGCTCGCCAGCCGCGCAGCAACCTCGAGGTGGTGGAGGCGATCTGTGCCGCCCTCGACCGGCGCCTGCCGGACCCGGCGGGGCCGCGGCGGCGGCTGATCAGCTTCGTCACCGACCGCCCTGGCCACGATTTTCGTTACGAAATCGATCCATCATTCGCGATGGAGGCGCTGCGGCTGGCGCCGATGCGCGATTTCGAGACCGGACTCGGCGAAACCGTGGACTGGTATCTCGCCAACCGCGCCTGGTGGGAGCAACTGCGCGCTCGCGGGGCGGGCGAGCGGCTCGGTCTACCGGGCCGGGGCCTGAAGGGGGCCGCATGAAGGGAATTCTCCTCGCCGGCGGCGCCGGCACGCGACTGCACCCGATGACGCGCGCGGCGTCCAAGCAGATGCTGCCGATCTACGACAAGCCGATGATCTTCTACCCGCTCTCCGTGCTGATGCTGGCGGGCATCCGTGAGATCATGGTGATCTCGACGCCGGAGGACCTGCCGCAGTTCCGCCGCCTGCTCGGCAGCGGCGAGGAGATCGGCGTCAGCTTCGTCTATGCCGAGCAGCCGAAGCCTGAAGGCCTGGCGCAGGCTTTTCATATCGGCAGGGACTGGATCGCGGGCGAGGCCTGCGCGCTGGCGCTCGGCGACAACCTGATCTTCGGCGAGCACCTGTCGCGCCTGCTGCGCGCCTCGGCGGCACGGCAGAGCGGGGCCACGGTCTTTGCCTACCAGGTGCGCGACCCGGAACGATACGGCGTCATCACGATGGACGCGGACGGCCGGCCGGTCGCGATCGTCGAGAAGCCGAAGGTGCCGCCATCCAGCTGGGCCGTGATCGGTCTCTATTTCTACGACCGGCGCGTCTGCGATCTCGCGGCCCGGGTTCGGCCGTCGGGGCGCGGTGAGTTCGAGATCACCGATCTCAACCGCATGTATCTCGAGATGGGCGACCTCAACGTCGAGAAGCTGGGTCGCGGCGCGGCATGGCTCGATGCCGGCACGCCCGACTCGCTGTTGCAGGCAGCAACCTTCGTGCAGACCATCCAGACCCGCCAGGGAATGCTGGTGGGCTGCCCGGAGGAAGTGGCGTTCCGCATGGGATGGATCGATGCCGACCGTCTCTCGGCCCACGCGCGGCGCCTGCGCAACACGGAACTGGGCCGCGTGCTGGCGCTGCTCGCGCGCGGGGAGGTCGAATAGCGATGCAGGCCCGGCGCCTCGCCATTGCGGATGTGATCCTGGCGACGCCGCCGCGCTTCGCGGATTCGCGCGGCTGGTTCAGCGAGGCATGGAATGCCGCCCGCTTCGCGGAGGCCGGAATTCCCGGGCCGTTCGTGCAGGACAATCAGAGCTTCTCCGCCCCGCGGGGCACGGTGCGCGGCCTGCACTGCCAGGTCGGGCCGAACGCGCAAGGCAAGCTGGTGCGGGTGCTCGCGGGGCGCATCTGGGACGTGGCGGTGGATATCCGCCGCGGTTCGCCGACCTATGGCCAGCACGTCGCGGCGGAGCTGTCGGCGGAGAACGGCGCGCAGCTCTGGATTCCAACTGGCTTCCTGCACGGCTTCTGCACGTTGGAGCCCGCAACCCAGGTGCTCTACAAGGTGACGGCACCTTATGACCGCGAGGCCGAGCGCGGCGTGATCTGGAACGACGCGACGCTGGCGCTGCCATGGCCCGTCGAGCCAGCGGCCGCGGTGCTGTCCGACAAGGACGCGGCGCTGCCGCCGCTCGGCGCGCAGACATGGTTCATGACATGACGCGGGCCGGGGGGTGAGCGGGATCCTCGTCACCGGCGCCACCGGACAGCTCGGGCACGCCATCGCCGAGGCGCGGCCGGAGGTGACGGCGGTCGGCCGCGACACGCTCGATTTCGACCGCAAGGCGACGATCGCGGCGGCGCTCGCGGCGCATGCGCCGTCGCTGGTGATCAACGCCGCCGCCTACACCGCCGTGGACAAGGCCGAGACCGATGCCGCGGCGGCGATGCGCGCCAACCGGGATGGCCCGGCGGAGCTCGCCCGGTGCTGCGCCGAGCATGGCATTCCGCTGATCCACGTCTCGACCGACTACGTCTTCGACGGCGACAAGGGCGCGCCCTATGTCGAGACCGACGCGCCCAACCCCACAGGGGTCTACGGCGCATCGAAGCGCGCTGGGGAGGAGGCGGTGCTCGCATCCGGCGCGCGGACGGTTATCGTGCGCACGGCCTGGGTGTTCTCGGCGACGGGACGGAATTTCGTGCGCACGCTGGCGGCGGCGGCGGCAAGGAACCCAGTCCTGCGCGTGGTGGCCGACCAGCAGGGCTGCCCCACCGCCGCCCCGGACCTCGCGCGCGTGCTGCTCGGCATCGCGGACCGGCTGCTCTTGGGCTGGCGGGATGGCTATGGCGGCATCGTGCATGCTGCGGGCGCCGGCGCCACGACCTGGCACGGGCTCGCCGTGGCGCTGTTCGAGGAACGGGCCCGGCTTGGCCATCCGGTTCCCGGGATCGTGCCCATCACCACCGCCGAGTGGCCGACGCCGGTGCGCCGCCCGCCGGATTCGCGGCTCGACCAGGCGCTGCTGCTGGCGCGGTTCGGCCTTTCGATGCCGCCCTGGCAGGAGGGGCTGGCAAGGGTGGCGCGACGGCTCTGACCGCAGCCGCGAACCCGCGCGACCGGTTTTCCGGTAGCAGGGCTCTAGGCGTCGGCACCAGCGCACCCGGCAACGACGCCCCCGCCAGAATCCTGGTGTTCCGCCGCACCTTCATGCCGTATCGTCCGGCGTTGCCACATGCTTGGCATGGCCCGCCATGATGTTGCGATCAATCAACATCAGGCACGTTGCCGGTTTGTTTTCAGGAGTGCGCTTTTGCAAGAGAAACGAAACGTTCTTGTCATCAATCCCGTCGAAGCCGACCTTTTCGCGGTAACCGAAGCGCAATGGCTGGTCGCATGGGCGCGCGCCGGCAAGCCCCCCGTCACGGCCGGCTTCGCAACCCCGGGACCGGACCTCCCGGCCGCCCTTGCCACCGCCGACACGATCATCACGGCCCCTGCGATCCTGGCGGACGTCCTCGCGCTGCCGATGCCGCGCCTGGACACCGTGTTCCTGCTGGCGGCCGGGGTCGACCGGCTGGCGGGCCTCGCCTGGCCCAGGGGCGTGCGGCTGCTCAACAACCGCGGCGTCCATGGCGCGAAGCTGCGCGAGTACATGCTCTGGGCGCTGCTCGCCCTGCACATGCGCGCGCCCGCGCTGGCCGCGGCCCAGGCGGCGCGGCGCTGGGAGCCCCTGTTCACACCCGCCATCGCCGGCAGGCGGCTCACCGTGGTCGGCACGGGCGACCTCGGCGGCGCCAGCGCAACCGCCGGCAAGGCACTCGGGATGAAGGTCACCGGCATCAGCCGCCAGGGCCGGCCGCACCCGGCATGCGACCATGTGCTGCCCAGCGCGGCGCTGGATACGGTGCTGCCGGAGACGGACGCGCTGGTTCTGGCCTGCCCGCTGACCGCTGCGACGCAGGGCCTCCTGGATGCGCGCAGGCTCGCGCTGCTGCCGGCGGGTGCCCATGTGCTCAATGTCGGGCGCGGCGCGCTGCTCGACGAGGCGGCGCTGATCGCCGCCCTCGCCTCGGGCCATCTCGGCGGCGCCGTGCTCGACGTGACGGACCCGGAGCCGCCGTCGCCGGACGAGATGCTTTGGTCCGCGCCGAACCTGATCGTCACGCCGCACATCTCGGCCGACGATCCCACGGTCTACAACGACGCCAGCCTCGACCTGTTCTTCGCCACCGTCGACCAAGCCGATCCGCCGAACCTGGTGGACCTCAGCCTCGGCTATTAGCCGCCGCCGTTGATGGTCAGGATGGTGCCGGACGTGTAGCCGCTGCGCGGCGAGGCAAGGAAGGCCACGGCCGCGCCGATTTCCTCCGGCGTCGCGGCGCGGGCGAACGGCATCTTCGCCAGCAGTTCGCGCCAGCGCTCGGCATCGCCCAGCGTCTCCTGCGCGCGGCGGCGCTGCAGCATCTCCATGCGCGCCGTGGTCACCGGCCCGGGGTTGATGCCGACGACACGGATCCTGTCCGCGTGGCTGGCGCGGCCGAGTGCGCGGGTGAAGGCCATCAGCGAGGCGTTGCCAGTCGCGCCCGCGACATAGTTCGGGTCGAAGCTCTCGCCCGCTGCACCGATGACGTTCACCACCACGCCGCCGCCGGCATCGCGCAACGCCGGGTAGATCAGCCGCGTGAGCGAGATGAAGCCGAACACCTTGAGGTCCCAGGCGGCGCGCCAGGTGGCATTGTCGACCGCAAGCAGGTTGCCCGGCGGAATGGCGCCGGCGTTGTTGACCAGGATGTCGAGCCGGCCTGCCGAGGCTGCGAGTCGCTCCACCTCCTCCTGGCGGGAGAGATCGGCGGCGATGGTGACTACGGAGACCTGCCGGCGCGCGCGCACCCGCTCCGCCGCCTCAGCCAGC
>JAJYFW010000146.1 GCA_021785335.1 Pseudomonadota bacterium | reverse complement strand
GGCGTATTTCTTCAGCGACTCGAACCCGGCCTCGGCGTTCTCGCTGGTCACTTTCCTTCCCTTGCGGATGTCGGTCACCGCCTTCTCCAGCGCCTGGGCGGTGGCGCCGGACGCGGCCAGCGCCCGCGCGGCCGGCGTGCCGGAGGCGGCGAGCGCGACCAGCAGCCGGTCCTGCGCCACGTATTCGTCCCCCGCCTTGGTCGCGGCCTGCTGCGCCGCGTCCAGCACCCGGACCAGGTCCGGCGTGATCTGCGGCTGGCCGGCGCCGGACCCCTGCACCTTGGGCTGGCGGGCCAGCTCGGCCTCGATCGCCGGCAGCACCGGGCGCGGATCGCCGCCGGCGGCGCGGATCAGCCCGGACGCGGCGCCTTCCTCGTCGTCCAGCAGCGCCTTCAGCAGGTGCTCGGGCGTGATCCGCTGGTGGAACTCGCGGATCGCGATGGTGGAGGCGGCTTGCAGGAAGCCGCGGGTGCGTTCGGTGAACTTCTCGATGTCCATGGTATCGGTGTCCCTGTTGCGTAGGCGACGGCCCGCTCCCGCCCCTCCCTGAGGCGACGGGAAAATGGACCTTTCGCCGGACAGGTGGGAGGGGGCAGACTGCGGCTCAAGAGGGGGCGGCTCAAGAGGGGAAAGCCGATGCGCATCGAGTATCTCTACCGCTACCCGGTGAAGGGCCTGTCCGCCGAGGCGCTGGAGGCGACCGAGGTCGCCGAGGGCGGGGCGATCCCCTGGGACCGCGCCTTCGCCCTGGCCCAAGGCGATGCGGGATTCGACCCGGCGCGGCCCGAGTGGCTCGCGAAATACAACTTCATGTGCCAGATGAAGAACGCCCGGATCGCGTCCCTGCGCGCGCTGTTCGAGCCGCGCTCCGGCCGGCTGGCGATCAGCGCCCCGGACGGCTCGGGGGTTGCCGCCAATGCGCTGACCGAGGCCGGGCGGGCGGAGATCGAGCGGTTCCTGGCCGACTTCCTCGGCGCGGAAGCGCGCGGCACGCCGCGCTTCCACCACATCCCCGGCCATGTGTTCGGCGACCAGCGCCGCCCGGTCGTCAGCCTGCTGAGCCTGGCCAGCCTGCGCGATTTCGAGGAACGGGTGGGCGCGCGGCGGCACCGGCGGCGGTTCCGCGCCAATGTCTGGTTCAGCGGCGCCGCGCCCTGGGCGGAGCGCGACTGGGTGGGGCGGGAACTCCAGCTCGGCGGCGCGGTGCTGCGCGTCACCAAGGGCATCGCCCGCTGCAAGGCCACCGAGGTGAACCCGCTGACGGCCGAGCGCGACGCCGACCCGGTGGAGGAGCTGCGCCGGCTCTATGGCCACAGCGACCTCGGCGTGCATGCCGAGGTGATCGAGGGCGGACGCTTCGCGGTGGGCGACAGTATCCAGCTGCTGCCGGACTGAACGGGTGCGCCCCCCACGGCGATGTTCGTCCTGGCCGGCGTAGCGGCCGGCCAGGACGGCCGGATTCGGAGCGGCGGGCCGCTAGGCCGGCGCCAAGCCAAGCGCGGCGCGGAACCGGTTCTTCACCAACACCCCGTCGCGCGGCGGCAACACGCGCGGCTGGTTTTCCGCCGCGATCCGCACGGTCGCGAAGCCGAGCCCGGCGCGGGCGTGGATGCGCGCGCGCAACGGCACCAGCGCGTCCATGCGGTCGATCCGGTCCACCCGGGCGAAATCGCAGGCAGCGGCGACGCGGTCGAGCGCGAGGCCCTGTCCGGTGTGGCTCGGCTGCATCCCGGTTTCGCCGAAATGCAGGTTATCCAGCACCACGATCGTCAGATTGGGCGGGCGCCGCACCGCGATGGTGGCGAGCGCGCCGAAGCCCATCAGCTGCTCGCCGTCGCCGGTCAGCACCAGCACCGGACGGCCGGGCTGCGCGGCGGCGAGGCCGAGGCCCACCATCGCGGCGCTGCCCATCGCCGCCCAGAGATAATAGGTCAGCGGGTGATCGCCGGCGGCCATCGCGTCGTACGACGCCGAGCCGAGCCCCGTCACCACGAGCAGATCGCCGCGGTCGCGCAGCAGCTCCGCCACCACCGCGCGCCGGTCCAGCGCCTGATCGCCGCTCATTTCACCCACTCCTTCTCGCCGATCAATCGTTGTCCGAGCAGCACCGCGCAGGCGCAATCGCCATCGAACGCCATGGTGGCGGCGCCGCGCAGCAGCGGGACCACGTCCTGCGGCGCGTCCGCCCGCCAGGTCAGCACGCCCATCAGCCGCAGTGCCGCCTCGGTCGCCTGGCCCATCGGGTTCTGCCACTGGTTGAACTCGGCCCAGTCGCCGCGCATCGTCACCACCATCAGCAGCGGAAACCGCGCGCAGACCTGCAAGGCCAGCGTATTGATGCAGTTGCCGACGCCGGAGGACTGCATCAGCAGCGCGCCGCGCGCCCCGCCCAGCCAGGCGCCGGCGAGATAGCCGATGCCCTCCTCCTCGGTGGTGAGCGTCACGGCGTGGATCGCCGGGTCCGCGACCGCGCGCCCGATCGCCACCGCGTGGCCCGCATCGGGCACATAGGCGACATGCCGGACCCCGGCCTGTTTCAGCACCGTGAAGACATCCTCCCGCCAATCCGGCGGGGCCTTGGTTGCGATCGCCATCTGGCCCTCCTTCCGGCGTGCTCCGGCACGCCACTTGGCGCACCCTGCCGGGAAGTGGGGAATAGCGAAAATACAAGTTTGATCGAAAAGCTATGCCGGTATTATATGGCTCATGGATCTGCGCCAGCTCACCACCTTCCTCCAGGTCGCGGAGCTCGGCAGCCTCAGCAAGGCGGCCGAGCGCATCCGCATCGCCCAGCCCGCGCTCAGCCGGCAGATGCGCCTGCTGGAACAGGAACTCGGCGTGGCGCTGTTCACCCGCCACGGCCGCGGCATGGTGCTGACCCCGCCGGGGGAGCGGCTGCGCGGGCGCGCCGGGGCGATCCTGCGCGACCTGGAAGACGTTCGCGCCGAACTGATCGAGGAAGCCGGCGCGGTGCGCGGGCACGTGACGGTCGGCATGCCGCCGACCGTGAGCGGGGTGATCGCCACCAGGCTGATCGAGCGCTTCCTGACCCAGCATCCGGACGTGACGCTGCGGATCGTTCCCGCCTTCAGCGGCTATCTGCTGGACTGGCTGCATGGCGGGGAGGTCGATCTGGCGGTGGTCTATGGCGCCGCGCCGCCCGCCGGGGTGCGCCTCACGCCCATGCTGATCGAGACGCTCTGCTTCGTCGCGCCGGCCGCTTCCGCCCCCGCGCCGCACCATGCGATCCGGTTCGCCGAGGTGGCGCGCGCGCGCCTCATCCTGCCGGGTCCGCAGCACGGGCTGCGCCGGCTGGTGGAGGAGGCGGCGCGGGCCCAGGGACTCGCGCTGGCGGTCGCGGTGGAGGTGGACGATCTGCAGGTGCTGAAGGACCTCGCGCTGCGCGGGCTGGGCGCGACCGTGCTGCCGCTTGCCGCCGTGCACGAGGAGGTCGGTTCCGGGCGGCTTGCCGCCGCGCCGATCGTCGATCCGCCGCTGGTACGCAAGCTCATGCTGGCCGAGCCGCTCGGCCGCCGCCCCTCCAACGCCGCGCGGCGCTTCGCGGCGGTGCTGCGCGAGGAGGTGGCGGCGATGGTCCGCGCCGGAACCTGGCAGGGACAGCTGCTCGGGGACGATAGAATCCCGGCATAGCGCAATTCGCTTCATTCTATTTCCTTTATCCTTCCCGAACCGGCAGAACGCGGTAAACAAGCCCGACCCCAGGGAGCCGCCGATGGACCAGCCGCACGCCGATCCCCATGCCGAAATCCGCGAGGAAGTGCGCAAGCTCTGCGCCCGTTTCCCCGGCGAATACTGGCGCAAGCTCGATGCCGAGCGGGCCTACCCGAGCGCGTTCGTCGCCGCGCTGACCGAGGCCGGCTACCTCGCCGCGCTGATCCCCGAGGAATACGGCGGCGCCGGCCTGCCGCTGTCCGCCGCCGCGGCGATCCTGGAGACGGTGCAGGCCGAGGGCTGCAACGGCGCCGCCTGCCACGCGCAGATGTACATCATGGGCACCATCCTGCGGCACGGGTCGGAGGCGCAGAAGCGCGAATACCTGCCGAAGATCGCCACCGGCGCGCTGCGGTTGCAGGCGTTCGGCGTGACCGAACCGACCTCCGGCACCGACACCACCAGCTTGCGCACCTTCGCCCGCCGCGAGGGCGATCGCTACATCGTCAACGGGCAGAAGGTCTGGACCTCGCGCGCGGAACATTCCGACCTGATGCTGCTGCTGGCGCGCACCACGCCGCGCGAGCAGGCGAAGTCCCGCACCGACGGGCTCTCCACCTTCATCGTCGATATGCGCGCCGCGCTGGGCCATGGCATGACCATCCGGCCGATCCGGACCATGATGAACCACAACTCCACCGAGATCTTCTTCGACAACATGGTGGTCCCGGCCGAAAACCTGGTGGGCGAGGAAGGCCGCGGCTTCCGCTACATCCTGGACGGGATGAACGCCGAGCGCCTGCTGATCGCCGCCGAGTGCGTCGGCGACGCCAAATGGTTCACCGCGAAATCGGTCGCCTACGCCAAGGAGCGCCGGGTGTTCGCCCGCCCGATCGGGCAGAACCAGGGCATCCAGTTCCCGATCGCCAAGGCCTACGCGCAGATGCGTGCGGCCGAGCTCCTGGTCGCCGAGGGCTGCCGCAAGTTCGCCGCCGGCCTGCCGTGCGGGGAGGAAGCGAACATGGCGAAGATGCTGGCCGCCGAAGCCTCCTGGGCCGCCGGCGAGGCCTGCATCCAGACCCACGGCGGCTTCGGCTTCGCCGAGGAATACGATGTGGAGCGCAAGTTCCGCGAGACGCGGCTCTATCAGGTGGCGCCGATCAGCACCAACCTGATCCTGTCGTATCTGGCCGAGCACGTGCTCGGCCTGCCGCGGAGCTACTGATGCAAAAGCCGCTGTCGGGGCTGCTCGTCGTCAGCCTGGAACAGGCGGTCGCCGCGCCCTATTGCAGTTCGCGCCTCGCGGATGCGGGGGCGCGCGTCATCAAGGTCGAACGCGCCGAGGGCGACTTCGCCCGCGGCTACGACCGCGCCGCCAAGGGGATGTCGAGCTATTTCGTCTGGCTCAACCGCGGCAAACAAAGCCTGACCGCCGACATCAAGGACCCGGAAGATGCGGCCTTGCTGCACCGGATCCTCGGGCAGGCCGACGTGTTCATCCAGAACCTCGCCCCCGGCGCCGCCGCGCGTTCGGGCTTCGGCTCGGCCGACCTGCGCGCGCGCTATCCGCGGCTGATTACGGTCGATATCTCCGGCTACGGGGAGACCGGCGAATACGCCGCCATGAAAGCCTACGACCTGCTGGTGCAGGCGGAATCCGGCCTGGCGATGGTCACCGGCCGGCCGGAGGGACCGGGGCGCGTCGGCGTGTCCGCCTGCGACATCGCCTGCGGCATGGCCGCGCACGCGGGGGTGCTGGAGGCGCTGATCGAGCGCGGCATCACCGGGCGCGGCAAGGGGCTGGCCGTGAGCCTGTTCGACGGCATGGCGGATTGGATGAACGTGCCGCTGCTTTATTACGAAGGCACCGGCAAGGCGCCGGAACGCATGGGCCTCGCGCATCCGTCCATCTGCCCCTATGGCGCGTTCGCGCTGGCCGACGGCACGCTGGTGCTGATCTCGATCCAGAACGAGCGCGAATGGGCCGAGTTCTGCGCGAAGTTCCTCGACGAGCCCGACCTGCCCAAGCGCCCGGGGTTCGAGACCAACGTGATCCGCGTGGCCCACCGCGCGACGGTCGATGCGTATATCGCGCGCGTGTTCGC
>JAJYFW010000145.1 GCA_021785335.1 Pseudomonadota bacterium | reverse complement strand
GTCGAGGCGCTGCACGGCACGATCGGCGCGGACAACGTCCGCGACGCCGAGGGCCATGTCCGCGGCGCGCGGTTCACCATCCGCCTGCCGCTGGCCTGAAAGACGGGGGCCTGAAAGACGGGGGCCTGAGCGGCCCGGCGGCGTCAGACGTCGAGGTTCGCGACCTTGAGCGCGTTGCCGACGATGAAGTCGCGCCGCGGCTCGACCACGTCGCCCATCAGCGTCGCGAACACCTGCGCCGCATCCTCCGCGTCGCCGACGCGCACCTGCAGCTGCGTGCGCACCGCGGGGTCCAGCGTCGTGGTCCAGAGCTGCTCGGGGTTCATCTCGCCGAGGCCCTTGAAGCGCTGAATGGTCAGGCCGCGCCGTCCCTGCCCGAGGATGCGCTCGTAGGCGGTTGCCGGTCCCGCGACCGCGACGTCCTGCTGTCCGAAGCGCAGCCGGGCGGGCGTCGCGAACCGCGCGGCGAGAGCCTGCGCCTGCTCGGCGAGCCACCGCGCCTCGCTGCTGCGCAGGCTCGCGGCGTCGAGGCGGTATTTCTCGGCAACCCCGCGCACGGTGCGCGCGAAGGACAGTCCGTCGCCGTCCGCGAGCACCTTCCAGCCGCGCTCGTTCGGCAGCGAGATCGCGTCGAGCCGGTGCGCGAAATCGCCCGCCGCCGCCTCGCGCCCCGGCGCCAGCACGCCGGCGATCGCCGCCTGCTCCACGAGCGCCACCGGCACCGTGCCGGCCAGCCGCTTGATGCGCTCCGCCGCCTCGTGCAGCCAGGCGGCGGCTGTGCGCAGCTCCTCGCCCTCGCGCAGCGTGCCGTCGGCGTAGGTCAGCGTCGCCTCGGCGAGTGCCTTGTCGAGCAGATAGGCTTCCAGCGCCGCGTCGTCCTTGAGGTATCGCTCCTCGCCGCCGCGCTTGGTTCGGTAGAGCGGCGGCTGCGCGATGTAGAGGTGCCCCGCCGCGATCAGCTCCGGCATCTGGCGGAAGAAGAACGTGAGCAGCAGCGTGCGGATATGCGAGCCGTCCACGTCCGCGTCCGTCATGATGACGATCCGGTGGTAGCGCAGCTTGGCGAGGTCGAACCCGCCCTGGTCTGGCTCCGCGTGGCCGATGCCGGTGCCGATGGCGGTGATCAGCGTGCCGATTTCCGAGCTTGCCAGCATGCGGTCGAAACGCGCGCGCTCGACATTCAGGATCTTGCCCTTGAGCGGCAGGATCGCCTGGAACTTGCGGTCGCGCCCCTGCTTGGCGGAGCCGCCGGCGCTGTCGCCCTCGACGATGAACAACTCGCTTTTGGCGGGATCGCGCTCCTGGCAGTCGGCGAGCTTGCCGGGCAGCGTCGAGATGTCGAGCACGCCTTTGCGCCGCGTCAGTTCGCGCGCCTTGCGCGCCGCCTCGCGCGCCGCCGCCGCGTCCATCACCTTCTGGATCAGCGTGCGCGCCTCGCGCGGATGGGTTTCGAACCAGTGGCCGAGCGCGTCCGCGACGGCGGCCTGCACCACCGGCTGCACCTCGGAGCTGACGAGCTTGTCCTTGGTCTGCGAGGAGAATTTCGGGTCCGGAACCTTCACCGAGAGCACCGCCGTCATGCCCTCGCGCATGTCCTCGCCGGAGAGGGCGAGTTGCTCCTTCTTGCCCATCCCCTCCGCGTACTTCGTCACCACGCGGGTCAGCGCCTGGCGGAACCCGGCGAGATGCGTGCCGCCGTCGCGCTGCGGGATGTTGTTGGTGAAGCACAGCATCGTCTCGTGGAAACTGTCGTTCCACGAGAGCGCCAGTTCGACGCGGGTGCCGTCCGATTCCGGCGCCGTGAGGCTGACCGGCGGGGCGAACAGCGCCTGCTTGCCGCGATCGAGATATTCCACGAAGGCGACGAGGCCGCCCTCGAAGCGGAACTGGCGCGTTTCCACCGGCGCGTGGCGCTCGTCGCGCAGCAGGATCTCGAGCCCGGAGTTGAGGAAGCCCAGCTCGCGCAGCCGCCGCTCCAGCACCGCGAACTCGAATTCGGTCCGGCTGAAGGTCGCGGCGGAGGGCTTGAACGTCACCTCCGTCCCGTTGGGGCGGTCCGCGGGGCCCTGGTCCGCGAGCGGGGCGACCGCGTCGCCGTTCTCGAAGCGGATGAACCAGGTGCGCCCGCCGCGCCAGATGCGCACGTCCATCCATTCCGACAGCGCATTGACCACGGCGGCGCCCACGCCGTGCAGCCCGCCGGAAACCTTGTAGGAGCTCTGGTTGAACTTGCCGCCGGCGTGCAGGCGCGTCAGCACCACCTCGGCGGCGGAAACGCCCTCCTCCGGGTGGATGTCCACCGGGATGCCGCGGCCGTTGTCGCGCACCGTGACCGAGCCGTCCGCGTTCAGCACCAGCTCGACGCTGGTCGCGAAACCCGCCTGCGCCTCGTCGACGGCATTGTCCACGATCTCGAACACCATGTGGTGCAGGCCCGAGCCGTCATCGGTGTCGCCAATATACATGCCCGGGCGCTTGCGCACGGCGTCGAGCCCGCGCAGCACCGAGATCGAGGCCGCGTCATACGCGTCCCCGGCACCGCTCGGCGGATTGTTCGCGGGCTCGTTCAAAACCTCTCGCGCGGACTTTTCAGACATGCCCGTGCGCTCGCTCCTGCTGTCGTGTTGGGATTGTGAGAATCTAGTGCGGATCATCGCCAATTTCAAATTTCACCCGGCACGCGGAACGGTGGGAAACGGCGCCGGCGCGAGGCCCCCTCCAGCGCACGCGAACAGCGCCGCGGCGTCGGCGAGCGGGGCGAACTCGCCCGCCTCCGTGCCGGTCATCAGCGCCTGCGCGTCAAGGCCCGAGAGCGTCGCGAACAGCGCCGCGCGGCGCCCGGCGTCGAGGTGCACGAGCGGCTCGTCGAGCAGCAGCAGCGGCGCGAAGCCGCGCGCCCGCGCCACCACGGCCGCGTGGCCGAGCACGATGCCCACCAGCATCGCCTTCTGCTCGCCCGTGCTCGCCATCGCGGCGTCGAGCCCGCTCGCCGCGTCCTCGATCCCGAGGTCGGCGCGATGCGCCCCCACCGACGCGCTGCCGCTCGCGCGGTCGGCGGCGCGCCCGCGGGCCAGCGCCGCGCGCAATCCTTCCTCGACGGCCAGCGCCGGTTCGCGTTCGAGCCGTGCCGCGATCGCGCAGTCGAGCACCAGCCGCACCACGGGAAACGGCGACGCGGCACCGGCCGCGAGGGCCGCGTTGAGCTCGCGCACCAGGGCCATGCGCCCCGCGGTGACGGCGACGGCATGGCGCGCCATCGCCTCCTCGAAGCCCGCGAGCCAGGCTGCGTCGCCGCCCTCGGCGAGCACTCGCCGCCGGCTCGCCGCCGCCGTCTCCCATGCCGCGAGGGCGCGCGCGTGCGCCGGTTCCACGGCCGCCGCAAGCCGGTCGAGGAAGCGGCGCCGCCCGCCCGCGGCCTCGCCGAACAGTCGGTCCATCTGCGGCGTGATCCAGACCGTCGCCACGCGCGCCGCGATCTCCGCCTGGCTGCGCGGCGCGGCGCCGTCGAGCCGGAACACGCGGCGCTCGTGCGGCGGCTCGGGGTCGGTGCCCGTCGCGACCTCGAAACGCTCGCCGCCGACGGCGAGGCGCGCGGCGACCGCCCATGCGCCGTGGCCGCCGCGCGCCAGCGTCGCGGTCGGCGCGCCGCGCAGGCCCCGCCCGGTGCCGAGGAGGGAAACCGCCTCCAACAGGTTGGTCTTGCCGCTGCCGTTGGGCCCGGCGATCACCACCAGCCGCGCGCCCGGCCGCCAGTCCAGCGCCTCGTAGCTGCGGAACCGCGACAGCGTCAGGCGTTCAAGCCGCAGGGCCGTCATCACGACGCCGTCATCGCGCCGCGCCAGCCATCTGGAGAGCCCGCGCGGGGATCAGACGCGCATCGGCATCAGCACGTAGAGCGCGCGGTCGTCGCCCGCGTCCTGCACCACCGTCGGCGCGGTACCGTCGGAGAAGCGGAACTCCACCTGCTCGGCGATCTGGTCCGTGATGTCGTTGAGGTAGCGCGCCTGGAACCCGATCTCGAGAGGCGTCGCGTTGTAGGTCACCTGGTTGCCGTCCAGCTCCTCGGACGCGGTGCCCTGGTCCGGCGAGGAGGCGGAAAGCACGAGGAGGTCGTGCGACAGGCTGAGCTTCACCGGCCGCGACCGTTCCGAGGAGATGGCGGAGACGCGGGCCACCGCCTCGGCGAAATCCTTCTTGCCGACGCGCAGCACCTTGTCGTTGCCCTGCGGGATCACGCGCTCGTACTCGGGGAAGGAGCCGTCGATCAGCTTGCTGGTCAGCGTCACCGCGTCGGCGTGGAACTGGATGCGCGTGTCGGAGAGCGCGATCTCGACCGCGCCGCTCACCTCGTCGAGCAGCTTGCGCAGCTCGCCCACGGTCTTGCGCGGCACGATCACGCCGGGCATGCCGGCCGCGCCCTCGGGCAGCTTCTCCTCCACGCGCGCGAGGCGGTGGCCGTCCGTCGCGACGGCGCGCAGCACCCGCTCGCCACCGGATTCCGTCGCGTGCAGGTAGATGCCGTTGAGGTAGTAGCGTGTTTCCTCGCCGCTGATGGCGAAGCGCGTGCGGTCGATGAGGCCGCGCAGCGTGTCCGCCTTGAGCGAGAACTTATGCGGCAGCGCGCCCGCGGTCATCGCCGGGAAATCGTCGATCGGGAGTGCGACGAGGCTCGTGGAATAGCGGCCCGCGCGCAGCGCCAGCGGCGCATCGCCGCCGCCGTGGTCGAGCTCGACCTCCACCCCCTCCGGCAGCTTGCGCACGATCTCGTAGAGCGTCGCCGCCGGCGCCGTGCAGGCGCCGTTGCGCGAGGTCGTCGCCGCCACTTCCTCGACGATGGCGATCTCCATGTCGGTCGCGGTCAGCGTCAGCCGCCCGTCGCGCACCGCGAGCATGACGTTGGCGAGGATCGGGATCGTGTTGCGCCGCTCGACGACGCTCTGCACGTGGGCGAGCGCCTTGAGGAGCGTTGCACGGTCGGCCTTGAGCTTCATCCTGCGTCATCCTCCTTGGCGAGGGGCGCGTCCGCACCCGGTCGATCCTGCCCCAATCGCAGCGAATCGACCCCGCGAATCGGTCCGCAAGCTTAGCAATCCAGGGATTGTGGCGATAGCCGGGTGCCGGCTCAGGATTCCAGCATCCGCCGCAGCAGCTCGACGTCCTCCGCGAAGGCGGCGTCGGTCTCCATCAGGGCGGCGACGCGCCCGACCGCGTGCATCACCGTCGTGTGGTCGCGGTCGCCGAAGCGCTTGCCGATATCGGGCAGCGAGCGGCTGGTGAGCTGCTTGGCGAGATACATCGCGACCTGGCGCGGACGCGCGATGTTGCGCGCGCGGCGCTGCGAGGTCATCTCGTTGAAGCGGATGCGGTAGTGCTCGGCGACCTTGCGCTGGATCTCCTCGATCGAGACCCGCCGCTCGTGCGCGCGCAGGATGTCGTGCAGCAGTTCCTGCGTGACGTCGAGCGTGATCGGCCGGCCGAACAGGTTGGCGTGCGCGATCAGCCGGTTGAGCGCGCCCTCCAGCTCGCGGATGTTCGACGTGATCTTCTGCGCCAGGTACTCGATCACCTTGGGCGGCACGTCGACGCCGGCGACCGCCGCCTTGGCGCCCAGGATCGAGATGCGCAGCTCCAGCGTGGTGGCGTGCAGGTTGGCGACGATGCCGCTGCCGAGCCGCGTGCGCACCCGCTCCTCGAAGCCCGAGAGGTCGGAGGGCGACTTGTCGGCCGAGACGACGATCTGCTTGCCGGCATCCACCAGCGCGTTGAAGGTGTGGAAGAACTCTTCCTGCGTCG
>JAJYFW010000144.1 GCA_021785335.1 Pseudomonadota bacterium | reverse complement strand
GCATCGCGGCGCGCCAGTTCCAGCGCGCCTTCGTGATGGCCGAGGGGATCGAGGTGCGCGGCGCCTGGCTCGACAACGGGCTGCTGCATATCGACCTTGCCCGACCGCAGCCCCAGGCGCGGGTGAAGACAATCAACATCTCCACCCCGCCGCGCCCGACGCCGCCGATGATCCGCGACGGCAACGGCGAGGCGTGAGGTTCGGGCGGGGACGCTAACAGCCATGAAGGAGGGTCGCATGACCTCCGACGACATCGACGATTTCGACGACATGGACGACACCGAGGAGGCCCGGACCGAGGGGGACGCGGCCATGAAGCAGTTCGACATCCGCCATCTCTCGCCCGAGCAGTTCGGGCGGCTCGGGGTGTCGCAGATCGCCTATGTGAAGCCGGTCATGGTCAACGGCGCCGCGGCGTTCGCGATCCATGCCGCCGACGGCACGCCGATGGCGATCGCGGCCGACCAGGCGCTGGCCGTCGCTGCCATCGTGCAGCACGAGATGGTGGCCGCGCTGGTGCAGTGAGCGCCGCGCGCGGGCGCGTTCGTTGGCTAGGCGGATAGTTCCGCTACCAGCGCATCCGTGGTGACCTGGCGGCAGTAGCCGCGGTTGTTCGCCAGCGCGTTCGCGTGGCGCGCCTCGCTCTGGGTGGCGCAGGCATCGGTGGGCAGCGTCACGAGGTAGCCGAGGTCGCAGGCGTCGCGGACGGCTGAGTCCACGCACTGGTCGGTGAGCGCGCCGGCGATGATGAGCGAGCGGACGCCGAGGGCGGTCAGCACGTAGTGGATGTTGGTGGAGATGAAGACCGAGGACGATGTCTTCGGGATCACCATCTCGTCGCCGATGGGCGCGATCTCGTCGATGACCTTCGCGTCGCGCGAGCCCTTGGGGCAGAACAGGCCGGAGATCTTGTAGTCGAGGCCCATGTCGCGGCCGTCCAGCGTCTGCGCCTCGATGACGGTGTAGAGCACCTCGATGCCGCGTTCGCGGCAGACGCGCTGCAGGCGCTGCATGTTGGGGATGGCGCGGGTGCGCATCTCGCGGAAGAAATAGCCATGGCGCTGCAGGACGACGTCGCGCGGCAGGCCGGCGTACTCGCCGCCGTCCTCCATCGTGTAGTTCTGCACGTCGATGAACAGCAGGGCGGCGTGCGCCTGGTCCACGGGGACGTCGCGGCTGAGGCCGAAATTCTTCATCGTTGCTCCAGTGTGGCCGCGGCTTGCGGCAGGAGGCGGGCGAGGCGGTCCGCCCAGAGCCCCTGCCCCGCCGCATCCGTGATGAGGTCCTGGCGGATCTCGATCTCGACGTAGTCGAGGCCGCCGCGCTCGGCGTGGACGGGAACGCCGTAGTCGGTCTCGTCGGAGACGCTGTAGGGCTCGTTCTCGGCGACGACGAGACCGGGCTCGGCGCGCAGGAGAGCGGCGAGTGCCCGCGAGAGGCGGGGCGCGCGGTTGTAGAGCACGGCGACGTGCATCGGCCGCGCCGCGCCCTTGAAGACCGGGGTGAAGCTGTGCATCGCGATGTAGAGCGTGGGCTGGCCGCGCGATTTGCGGGCGTGGATCTCGGCGGCGATGGCCTCGTGGTAGGGGGCGAAGACCTCGCGGCGGCGCGCCTCGCGGTCGGCGTCCGTGAGGCGGAGGTTGCCGGGGATCACGGTCGTCTCGGAGATTTCCGGGATCGAGGAGGCGACGCCGGGGCGGCGGTTGCAGTCGATGACCAGGCGCGACCAGGCCTGCAGGATCGCGGTGGCACCCAGGGTTTTCGCGAGGCGCTCAGTAACCGCGCGGATGCCGATGTCCCAGGCGATGTGGCGGGAACGCTCGGCCTCGTCGAGGCCGAGATCGCCAAGGGCGCGGGGGATCAGGCGGCCGGCGTGGTCGGCGGTGAGGAGGAACGGGCTCGTTGCGTCCGCGCCGAGGCGCTGGACCGGCGGCGGCTCGTCGGCGGCGAGGAGCATGCTCAGTAGATGTCCGCGTAACGGTTGCAGATCCCGGCCGGGGATTCCCCCGCGAGGTGGGCGACCTCGGCGCGCTTGAAGGCGATGTAGGCGGACATGGCGGTTTCGCTCCACCAGGTCCTTGCGGCCTTGTCCGCCTCCAGCGCGTCCCGCGCCTCGGGGAGCGAGCGCGGCAGCAGCGGCGCCGGGGTGCCGGGCGCGGGCAGCGCGAGCCCGGCCTCGAGCCCGGCGACGCCGGCGAAGATCAGGGCGCCGAGGGCGAGGTAGGGCGAGGCGGTGGCGTCGGCGACGCGGTATTCGACGTTGAACTGGCGTGCCGCGGATTCCCGCGCGGTCGCGAAGACGGGTGCGACGCGCAGCGCGGCGCCGCGGTCCTGCAGGCCGAGATTGGCGTGCACCGGCGCCCAGCGGTTCGGCGTCAGGCGGTAGTAGGAAGCGACCGAAGGGGCCGTGAAGGCGGCGAGCGCGGGAAGGTGGGCGAGGATGCCGGCGAAGAACGGGGCGGCGCGCGCGGCGATGCCGTAGGGGGCGGCGGGGTCATGGGTCGCGGGGCCCGATGCGTCGGCGAGGCTCATGTGGACATGAGTGCCGTTGCCGGTGCCGTCGGGCTCCAGCATTGGGGCGAAGATGGCGCGATGGCCGAGGCGGAAGGCGAGGCCGCGAGTGATCTCGCGCATGACGACGGCGGCGTCGGCGGCGCGCAGGGCGGGTTCGGGGCCGACGGTGACCTCGAACTGGCGCGGGCCGTATTCCGGCATGAAGCTGTCCGGGCGGAGGTTCGCCTGGCGCAGCGCGGCCATCAGCGCCTCGCCGAAGCCGCGCTGACGGCGGTAGGCGGCGAGCGCGTAGGTGTCGCCCGGGCGGGCATCGATGCCGGTGTAGACGAACTCCTGCTCGAAGGCAGCGGTGAGGTGCAGCCCGTGGCGCGCGAGGGCGGCGATGGCGCGGCGGAGGAAGTCGCGCGGGCAGCATTCCCAGGGGCTGCCGTCGATGTTCTGGATGTCGCCGAGGTAGAAGCGCTCGGCGGGGCCCGCGCCGAAGCCGACCTCCACGTGTGCCGCGGGGTCGGGGCGGACGATGAGGTCGCCGCCGGTGCCGAAGGGCGTGGTGAGGATCGGCCCGAAACAGGACATCATGATGTTGGAGTGGGTGTAGCCCATGCCCTTGGCCAGCCGGCTCTCGAGGTCGGCCTCGGGGAAGGCCTTGCCGCGGACCACGCCCGCCCAGTCGCACACCGCGGCGAAGACCAGAGGCTCCGTGGGCGGTTCCATGGGCGGCTGGGTGCGCGGTTCGGCGTACGGCTGGGGCACGGGCGCGGCGATGGCGGGCAACGCGCGGCTACTTGCGGGCCGCCGGGTCGATCCAGCCGATGTGGCCGTCGCCGCGGCGGTAGACGACGTTGAGCTCGCCGCTCGACGAATTGCGGAACATCAGCACCGGCTGGTCGGCGAGGTCCATGCGCATCACCGCCTCGCCGACGGAGAGCAGCGCGATTTCGGTCGTGGTCTCGGCGATGACGGTGGCGTGCGCGCCATCCATCACGTGGCCGTCGCCGTCGACCGGCACCACCTCCTCCTGGCGCAGGACGTACTGGGTGCCGGATTCCGCCGGGCGCTCGCGGCGCAAGAGGTCGCGCGCGTGCTCGTTGGCGCGGCGGCGGTAGCGGCGCAGACGCTTGGCGATGTGCTCCGCCGCATCGTCGAAGGCGGCGTTGGCGTCGGCGGCCTCGCCCTCGCCGCGCAGCGTGAGGCCGCGGCCGGCGTGGACGTTGATGTCGCAGGTGAAGAAGCTGCGGGCGCGGCTGAAGGTGACCTGAGCCTCCAGCGCGTGGTCGAAATACTTGCCCGCGATCGTATCGAGCGATCGGGAGACGCGCTCTCGCAGCGCGTCGGAAAGATCGACCTGCTTGCCGGAAACCGTGATGTCCATTGGCTACCTCGCCCGCGGCCATGCCGCTCTGGTTCGGGGTCGCCGCCTTTCTGCGTGGCGGCCTTTCCCCGCGGAGTATTTGGGCACGCTTCGGCGGCCGATGTCCATGATTTAGCGCATGGCGGAACGAGGGCGCCCCGCGTCGCGGTCAGAGCGCCATCGCCTTCTCGCGCTTGCGTTGGACCGAGGACGGAATGTTCAGCGCCTCGCGGTATTTCGCGACGGTGCGGCGCGCGATCTCGACGCCCTCGCGCCTGAGCACGGCGACGATGGCGTCGTCGGACAGGATGTCGTCGGCCTTCTCGGCGCCGACCATCGCGCGGATGCGGTGGCGGATGGCCTCGGCGCTGTGCGCCTCGCCGCCGGCGCTCGCGGCGATCGCGGTGGTGAAGAAGTACTTGAGCTCGAAATTGCCGCGTGGCGTCGCGATGTACTTGTTCGAGGTGACGCGGCTCACGGTGCTTTCGTGCATTTCCACGGCCGCGGCGATGTCGCGCAGGATGAGCGGGCGCAGGTGCAGGACGCCGTGGCGGAAGAACGCGTCCTGCTGGGCGACGATTTCGCTCGCGACCCTGAGGATGGTCTGGGCGCGCTGCTGCAGCGACTTCACCAGCCAGTTCGCGGTCTGCAGCTTGTCGGCGAGGAAGGTGCGGTCCTCGCGGGACGCGCGCGGCACGACGCGCGCGGAGAAGCCCTGGTTGACGATGAGGCGCGGCAAGGTCTCCGCGTTCAGCTCCAGCAGCCAGGTGCCGTCCGGGGCGGCGCGCATCAGCACGTCCGGAACGATCGGGGTGGCCGGAGGGCCGGTCTCGGCGCCGGGCTTGGGGTCGAGGCGGCGCAGCTCCGCGACCATGTCGGCCATGTCCTCGGCGTCGACGCCACAGGCCTCCATGAGGCGGCGCATGTCGCGGCGGGCGAGCAGTTCCAGGTTGTCGAGCAGCGCCTGCATCGCGGGGTCGAGGCGGTTGCGCTCGGCGAGCTGGACGGCGAGGCATTCGGCGAGCGAGCGGGCGAACATGCCCACGGGCTCGAAGCGCATCATGGCGGCGCGGACGCGCTCCACATGGGCGAGCGGGATGCCAAGGGCGTCGGCGATCGCGGCGGGCTCCGCACCGAGGCGGCCGGAGGGTTCCAGCATGGCCAGGATGTGGGCGGCGACGAGGCGGTCGGCGTGGTCGGCGAAGGAGAGGCGCAGCTGCTCGGAAAGGCGCTCGCGCAGCGTGGGCTCGGCGGCGGCGTAGCTGTCGATGCCGCGCTCCTCGTCGTCGAAGTCGGCGCGGCCGCCGCTTCCGTATGGGGAGTCGCCGTAGGAGGATTCGCCGTAGGTGGGCTCGCCGTCGGAGGGGGAGCCGGGGTCGTAGGTGTTGGCGGCGTCGGCATCGAGCGGCGAGGCTTCGGGCAGCGTGTCTCCGGCGATGGCCGCGGCGGTGTCGGCGGGTTCGGGGACCGGAAGCTGGTCGGGCGCGGGGGCTTCGGCGGGCGGCAGGTCGGGGGTTTCGTCGCGCTCCAGCAGCGGGTTGCGTTCCAGCTCCTCGTCGATGAAGGCCGCAACCTCGAGGTTCGAGAATTGCAGCAGCTTGATCGCCTGGCGGAGCTGCGGCGTCATCACCAGCGCCTGGGACTGGCGCAGGTCGAGGCGCGGGCCGAGCATGGTCAGGACAGTCTCGCCGGCGTGCTTGGTTCAGGCGGCACGGCGGCGGGCGCTCCGGCGGAGGGGTGCAAACATCGTGCCGCAGTGCAGCGCGTCGCGATGGCGAATGCAAGCAAGAATCGTGCGAGATCCATGGCAGGCAGGGGCAAAGGCCCGGCCGCAGCTTCCGGTCCGTCCGACAACTCTCTGTCGTTGCGGTATTTCTAGAGCGAAAACCTTTCGCCGAGGTAAAACCGGCGCACGTCCTCGTCGGCCACGACCTCGGCGGGATCGC
>JAJYFW010000143.1 GCA_021785335.1 Pseudomonadota bacterium | reverse complement strand
GACCATGCGGACGTCCGCGAATACGCGATCCGGGCGCTGGAGCATCTCGGCTATCGCGTGCTGTCGGCCGACGATGCCGAGCACGGGCTGGCGACGCTGGCAGCACACGCGGAGGTGGCGCTGCTGTTCACCGATGTCGGGCTGCCCGGACGCAACGGCCGCCTGCTCGCCGAGGAGGCACGGCTGGTCCGGCCGGGGCTGAAGGTGCTCTACACCACCGGCTACGCGCGCGACGCCATCGTGCATCAGGGCATTCTCGACAGCGGCGTGCATCTGCTTCCCAAACCCTACACGATCGAGACGCTGGCGCGGAAACTGCGCGCGGTGCTGGACGCGAAGCAGAGCGCACCCGTGGTCCCGTGACGCCGTTCACCGCTCCTTCTCATCTCGGCCGAGGCGGCGCCGGCCGCGCGCGAGTTCGGTGACGATGCCGTGCAGCGTGCGCAACTCCTGCTCCGTCACCTCGCCGCGCTCGAAGAGGTGGCGGATGTTGCGCACCATGCCCGGCCGCTTCGCCTTGTTGCGCAGAAAGCCCGAGGCATCGAGCTCGCGCACCAGATGGTCGAGAAAATTGTCGAGCTCGCCCTTGCGCGCAACCCGCGTCTCGTTGGTCATCAGCGCGCGCGGCGGCGTCGCGTCCTCGGCGAGCCACCACTCGTAGGCGACGACGAGCACCGCCTGCGCGAGGTTGAGCGACATGAAGCCTGGATTGAGCGGGTAGCGCACCAGTGCGTCGGCGGCAGCCATGTCGTCGTTGTCCAGCCCCGCGCGTTCCGGGCCGAACAGAATGCCGGCGGAGAGGCCGCGCGCCGCCACCGCGCGCAGCTCCGCGCCGGCGCCGCGCGCGGTGAGCACCGGCTTCACGATATGGCGCGGGCGCGGGCAGGTGGCGAAGACGCGGTGCAGGTCCGCGGTCGCGGCCGCGACATCGGGGAACACGGTCGCGGCGTCGAGGATGCGGTCGGCGCCGGAGGCCGTGCGCCAGGCGCGTTCCTGCGGCCAGCCGTCGCGCGGGGCGACGAGACGCATGTGGAACAATCCGCCATTGGCCATGGCGCGCGCAGCGGTGCCGATGTTGTCGGCAAGCTGCGGGCGGACGAGGATGACGACGGGGCTGCCGGGGATCGGCTCCAGCGCCGCGCCGCCGTCGCGCCCGGTCATGCCCTGCGTCCCATCACGCCTTGCGCCAAGTCGTGCCACCCGGTCCGTCCTCGAGCAGCACGCCTTTCGATGCGAGATCGGCACGGATGGCGTCGGCGCGGCCGAAGTCGCGGGCCTTGCGCGCGGCAAGGCGCTCGGCGATCGCAGCCTCGATCCAGCCGGCATCCGCGCCGCCGCGGAACCATGCTTCCGGCGCGCTCCCGAGCAGGCCGAGCAGCTTGCCGGCCGCGAGCAGGCCGCCCGAGGCCGCGGCGTCGCCCGCCATGGCGCGATCCGCCAGCGTGTGCATCGCGGCGAAGGCGGCCGGCGTGTTGAGGTCGTCGCAGAGCGCGTCCAGCACCGCCCCCGGAACGTCCGCATCCGCCGGCGGCGTGCGCTCCAGCGCGCGGTAGAAGCGGTCGAGATCGGCGCGGCACGCGGCCACAGCGGCGTCCGAATAGTCAAGCACCGAGCGGTAATGCGCGCGCAGCAGCGCCATGCGGATCGCCTCGGCTGGCGCCTTCGCCAGCACGTCGCGGATAGTGAAGAAATTGCCGAGCGACTTCGACATCTTCGCGCCGTCGACGTTCAGCATCTCGTTGTGCACCCAGTAGCGGGCGAACCGGCTGCCGGGAAAGGCGCAGAGCGACTGCGCGATCTCATTCTCGTGGTGCGGGAAGATGAGGTCCGCGCCGCCGCCATGGATGTCGAAGCTCTCGCCGAGATGCTTCCAGCTCATCGCCGAGCACTCGATGTGCCAGCCCGGCCGGCCGCGGCCCCAGGGCGAATCCCAGCCCGGCAGGTCGGGCGGCGAGGGCTTCCACAGCACGAAGTCGCCGGGGTCGCGCTTATAGGGTGCGACGTCCACGCGCGCGCCCGCCAGCAGTTCGTCGGGAGAGCGGCCGGAGAACCTGCCGTAGGCCGGGTAGCTCGGTACCGAGAACAGCACGTGCCCCTGGGCGGCGTAGGCGTGGCCGGAGGCGATCAGCCGCTCGATGATCGCGATGATCTCGGCGATGTGCTGGGTCGCGCGGGGCTCGACATCCGGCGGTTGCACGCCGAGAGCCGCGATATCGGCATGGTAATCCGCCGTGGTGCGCGCGGTGATCGCCGCGATCGGCTCGCCCGTGGCGGCGGCGCGTGCGTTGATCTTGTCGTCCACGTCCGTGATGTTCCGCACATAGGTCACGCGCGGGTAGAGGCGGCGCAGCAGCCGCACCAACACGTCGAACACGACCGCCGGGCGCGCGTTGCCGATATGCGCGAGGTCGTAGACGGTGGGGCCGCAGACATAGACCCGCACATGCCTGGGATCGAGCGGCACGAAGACCTCGCGGCGCCGCGTCAGCGTGTTGTGCAGGTAGAGGACGGCCATGGCTGTGTGTTGCCGAGCGGCGCCTGCCGGTCAACCGTGCGCTGTCCACGGGGAGATGGTTGACGCCGGCGCGAATGGCCGTGCAAATCCGGCCGCATGAAATGGCGCCTTCTCCTCGCGGCGGCGGCCGCCGCCGCCGCGACCGGGATCGTCGCCTGGGCCGGGGCCCGCGAGATCGGCGCCGATGTATGGCGCGCCGCCTGGGTCATCCCCATCGCCGTCGCCGTCCACGCGCTGCAACTGGCGATCTCCGGCCGCGCCTGGCGCCTGCTGCTGGGCGAGGGCGCGCCGGGCCAGGCGCGCGTGGCGGTACTGCGCTGGCTGCGCGAGGCGATCAACTCCATGCTGCCGGTCGCCCAGATCGGCGGCGGGGTGGCGACGGTGCGGATGCTGGCGCAAGCCGGCGTGAGCCTGACCCATGCCACCGCGGCGACGACGCTCGACGTGATGATGGAGGCAGTCGCCATGGCGCCGCCGGTTCTCGCCGCCCTTGCGCTGCTGGGCGCCGGGGAACCGACGGGATTGATCTGGGGCTTCGTCGCCCTGCTGCTCGGCCTCGGCGGGTTTTTCGTCGCACAGCGCATGGGCCTGTTCCGGCTCGCCGAACGCTTCGGCCTGCCGGGACTGCACGACGCGCTGCTGGAACTGCACGGCGATTGGCGCCGGCTGCTCGGCGCCGGGCTCTGGCATCTGCTCGCCTGGGTGCTCGGCACCGCCGAGACCTGGGTGGCGCTCTACGCCATGGGCGCCGAGCCGTCCCTGGCCGCTGCCTTCATCCTCGAGATCCTCGGCATGGTCGCGCGCTCCGCGGGCTTCGCCGTGCCCGGCGCACTGGGCGTCCAGGAGGCGGGGTTCGTGGTGGTGGGGCACCTCGTCGGCATACCCGCGGACTCGGCGATCGCGGTCTCGATGATCAAGCGGGTGCGCGAACTCGTGGTGGGCCTGCCCGGCCTCATCGTCTGGCAGGCGCACGAGGGGCGGCGCTACGTGATCCGCGCACGCGCGCGATCGACCTGAGCCCCGAGAGCAGCGTCTCGACGTCGTAGCCGGCGGCTGGAAGCGCGGCCGGGCGCTCGGCGGCGAACGTGGAGATGGCGCCGGCGATGGAAGCGGCATCGGGTTCGACCACGCGCGCGAGCGCCTGGGCCGCGAGTTGTTCGGGGATGCCGCCGACGCGCGTCGCGATGACGAAGCGCCCCATCGCCAGCGCCGCCGCGGCAACCCCGCTCTGGCTGGCCTCGCGGTAGGGCAGCACCAGCGCGTCAGCCCAGGCGAGCAGGTCGGCGACCTCCTGCTCCGGCACCCAGCGGTTCTCCACCACGGCCCCCGGCAACGCCCGCAGCGCCGCGAGTTCCGGCCCTTCCGGCCCGGTGCCGACCACCCGCAGCGCCACCGCGCCTTCCGGCACCGCGCGCATCGCCCCGGCCAGCAGGTCGAGCCCCTTGTAGGGCAGCAGTCGACCGAAGCAGAGCAGCCGCGGCACGCCGCCATGGGCGAAGGGGGGCGGCGCCGCGCGCTCCGTAAGCGGCGGCAGCGGCGTGCGGATCACGAGCTGGCGACCGAACACCCCCTGCTGCGCGAGCCGGACGGCAACGTGGGAGCTGAGCGCCACCACCGCGTCGGCGCGGCGCGCCAGGGCCCGCTGCAACCGCATCTGTATCAGCCAGGTTTCGCCCGGGTGCGGATCGGCGTCGTGGATGGTGACGGCGAAGGGCACGCCGGCGCGGCGCAGGGCCGCCACCATCAGCAGGTCGAGCGCCGCCGGCATGGCGCAAAGTGCCACGTCCGGCGCCATCGCGGCGATGCGGCGGGCGAGACGGCGGACGGCGAACGGCGCCCCGGCGAGCCGCGCCAGCAGCGAGGCAACCCCGTCATAGGTCGGTTCGGTCCAGGTGCCGGCCGGGGCGGCGCCGGTCGCCACCAGCTCCGACTGGGCGGAGAGGCAGAGCTCGGTCGCGGCACCGGCCCGTGCCAGCTCGCGGGCGAAGGCCACGGCGCAGAGCGGCCCGGCACCGCGCCGCCCCCATTGCCAGACCAGGACCTTCACGCGTGTCCGGAAACGGGGAACCCCGCGACCGACGGAGCGGCAAGGGACTGACCGCCGGCTGGCGCGGCCTGAGCCGCCGGACCGGAGGCGGCTGCACCGGGGATGTCGAGCCCGATTTCCGCCAGCGCGGCGAGGAGCTTCTGCGGCCCGAGGGAGGCGACGGCATGCGCCTGCCCGCGCGCCGCGAGTTCGGCCCGCGCCACCGGATCGTCAGCCAGGCGGCGCAGATGCGCCGCCGCCTCGCCGACATCGGCCTCGGCCCACACAGCCCCCGGCGCCTCGTAGATGCCGCGCGGGTCCACCGCCGGCACCAGCTTGTAGCCCACGAGGGCGGCGCTGTTCGCGTCCATGAACTCCAGGTTGCCGGACCAGCCGGTCGCGACCACCGGCTTGCCGAGCAGCATCGCCTCCGCCGGCACCAGGCCAAACCCCTCGCTGCGGTGCAGCGACATCACGATGTCGCAGGCGAGCGTGAGCGCGTGCGCGTCGGGCGCCGCCAGCGTCTCGGCCAGGATACGAATGTTGGGTCCGTCCGCCTTCGCTACCAGCGCCGCCATGTCGCGCCGGAAATGGTCCGGATTGGTCACCTTGAGCACGAGGATGCGATCCGGCCTCTCGCCAAAGGCCTCGCGATGCGCGGCGATCGCCGCCTCGGGGTTCTTGCGCACGAGCGAGGAGGCGAGGTTGAGCGAGACCAGTGTCACCACCGCGTCCTCTGGCAGGCCGAAATCGACCCGCCACAGGGCGGATGGGCGCGGCGGAGCGAGCGCCAGCGGCAACGGCACGGCGCGGACCGGCACGCCCAGCGGCGCCAGCCCCCCGGCGGCGAACTCCGACGCCGCCCAGGCCCGATGCACGAACGCCGTGCCGCGCTGCCACAAAGGCGACGGCTTCGTCAGCTCCCAGGCCCAGTAGCCGATGACCATGCGCTGCCCGAGCATGCCCGGCGGCAACGCGCGCAGGGCCAGCGGCAGCATCGGCGGATTGGCGTGGATCAGCAGCGGCGCCGCCGGCGGCAACGAGGGCGGCAACACCGGCGCGTCGAGATCCACCGACCAGACCGGCAGGCCAAGCCGCGACAGGGCCGAACGCAGCACGCGCGCATTCTCGGCAAGCCCGGTCGCCTGGCGCAGGTGGCCCGCGACAATGATGCCGCTCGCGGGACGCAGCGGCTCGGGCGCCGGGTGGGGCGCGAGCTTCGCGGCGACGGCGAAGGCGGCACGCCGGCGCGGGCCGCGCGGCAGCAGGCGCCAGAGATGGTGCGCAAAACCGGGCACACG
>JAJYFW010000142.1 GCA_021785335.1 Pseudomonadota bacterium | reverse complement strand
CTTAGCCCAGGGCCGCGAGGATGGCCCGACGAACCAGGGTTTCGAACAGCGGCAGCTTGTAGGCGTTGAGGCTGAGGGGCGTGGCGCCACGCAGCGCGGCGCGTGCGGCGTCGCCCGCTGCGGCTTCGTCGAGGTGCCGGCCTTGCAGCGCCTCCTCCGCGGCGCGGGCACGGTGGGGCACGGGGGCGGCGGCGCCCAGCACCACGGAAGCGTCGCGGCAGATTCCCTCCGGATCGAGCTTGAGAACCACGGCGACGTCGGCGAGCGGCCAGTCGAAGCCGGCCTTCTCCCCCTGGCGCAGATGCGCCATCCGCGTGCCGGAAGCGGGCTTGCGCAGACGAACCGCGGTCAGCACCTCGCGCGGGCGCAGCGCGTTCTCCCGCTGAATGTCGTCGTCCGGCCCGACGAAGAAGTCCTCGAGCGGCAGGCGGCGCGTGGCCCCCTCAGCATCGTGCAGCTCCACCTCGGCGCTCAGCGCCACCAGCGCCGTCGCGGCGGTGGAGGGATGCACGATCGCACAGGCGTGATTGTCGAAGATCGCGTGGTACTGGTTCTCGCCGCGGATGGCGAAGCAGTGGCCGCCACCCTTGCGCAGGCAATGATGCGCGGGCGAACGCAGGTACCAGCAATGCGGGCGTTGCAGCAGGTTGCCGCCCAGTGTCGCAACGTTGCGCAGCTGCGGGCCCGCGGCACCGGCAATCGCGGCCGCGAGGGCGGGGTACGATCCGCGTACCAGCGGATGCTCCGCGACCCGGCTGAGCGATGCCATGGCACCAATGGCGAGGTTGCCCGCCGCGTCCTGCGTGATGGCGTCGAGCCCCTTGATGGCGCGCAGGTTGACCACGACGGAAGGCGCCAGCAACTCCGACTTCAGCAGGTCGAGCAGATCGATGCCACCGGCCTTCAGCACGGCGCCCTCGTCGAACGTGACCATCGCCTCGGCAACCAGGCCGGTCGCGGCGGCGGCCTCGGTGACGGTTGCGGGGCTGGCATACGCGAAACGGTTCATGGCCTCAGCTCCGCCCTGTCCTGCCGAGAGCCGCGAGCACCGCGTCCGGCGTCATTGGCAGCGAGGTGAGGCGCACGCCGATCGCGTTGTAGACGGCGTTCGCGATCGCCGGCGCGGTCGCGATGTTCGCGGGCTCGGCGATGCCGTATGCGTCGGTGGCGCTGTTGCCCTGCAGGTTTTCCAGGATCACCACCTCGATCTCTGGCGTGTCGTGGACGCCGGCGAGCTTGTAATGTTCCAGGTCCGCATTGACCATGAGGCCGGTGCGCCGGTCCATGACGCGGCGTTCCAGCAGTGCATAGGAGACGCCCATCAGCACACCGCCCTGCACCTGGCTTTCCAGCAGCAGCCGGTTGATCGGCCGGCCGCAATCGTGCACCGCGACGACGCGCTCCACACAGATGGCGCCGGTCTCGGTATCGACCGCGACCTCCGCGAATTGCACGCCGCCGAGGTCCTCATGCGCCATGGCCGCGTCCGGCATGCGCCGGCGGAAACCGGGGTAATCGTCGGCGCGGGATTCGACGGCGCTGATGCGGTCCGTTCGCAGCAGGGCGGCGGCATCGCGGAACGCAAGGCCGCGGCCGGGGTCGCTCTTGACGCGGATGCGGCCGTCACGCGCCTCCAGCTCCTCTGGCGCGGCGTTGAGCATGCGCGCCGCCTCGCGCACGAGTTCGGCAAGCACACGCGTGGCCGCCGTGCGCAGCGGCGGGGTGATCGAGGCCGTGGTGCGGCTGCCATACGACGGGCCGCCGGGAGGAAACTCGGTATCGCCGATGCGCAACGTGATGTCGCCTGGCCGCAACCCCAGCACCTCGGCCACGACCTGCGCCATCACGGTGCCGATGCCGGTGCCGATGTCCTGCACGCTGGACAGCGCTTCGACCGAGCCATCGCGCAGCACGCGCACCTCGCAGGCAACGTTGGTCTGCACGTTGGACATCCACAGCGACTGAGCGACGCCCATGCCGCGCTTGACCGGCCCCGGGTCAGCGCCGGGCTTGTGCCGGCGGCTCCAGCCGATACGCTCACCGCCGATCCGCCGTTCCTCGCGGCGCGCCTTGCTCGGGTCGATGCGGTCGCGCAGCGCCAGCGGGTCGAGCCCGAGACGCTCGGCCAGCGTATCGATCGCCTGTTCCAGCCCGTATGCGCCCGGCGTGTTGCCGGGGCCGCGCATGGCGCAGCCGGGACCGGCGTTGACGAACACGTCGTGCTGCAGGGTCTCGAAGTTCGGGCAGGTGTACATGCGTTCGGCAAAGAAGCCGATGCCGGCGCCGAGCGCCACGCCCGCGGTGCCGTGGCTCTCGATCGCGAGCGCGGTCAGCGTGCCGTCGCGTTTCGCGCCGAGGCGCACGCGCTGGAACGTGCCGGGGCGGTTGCCGGCGTCGGTCTGCTCCTCGTGGCGGTCGAGCGCGAGGCGGACGGGCAAGCCTGCCAGGCGCGAGAGTTCCACCGCCGTCCGGCCATAGACGCCGAGCTGCGACTTGGAGCCGAAGCCGCCGCCCATGCCGTCCACCACCACGCGCACGCGGTTGAGCGGCAGGCCGAACAGCGCCGCGAGTTCCTGCCGCACGCCGGAGGTGAATTGCGTGGACATGTAGACGGTGAGCCCGTCCGCGCGCCAGTCGGCGACGATGGCGTGCGGCTCGAGGCAGGAATGGGTCTGGACCTGGGTGCGGTACTCGCCCTCCACGACGACATCGGCCGCCGCGAGGCCCTGCGCCGGGTCGCCGCGCCGCACCACCGCGGGGCCGCGCACATTGCCCGCGAGGGGCAGGCCGGGCACGGCGGGAAAGCCCGAGGGATTGCCCTTGGGCGCCGAGGCCTCGTCATAGACCAGGGGCGCGTCCGGCGCGCGCGCCTCGTCCATGTCGACGACGAAGGGCAGCGGGCGAAACTCGGCGTCGATCGCGGCCAGCGCCTCCGACGCGGCGCCGGGCGAGACGGCGGCAACGGCAGCAACAGGCTGGCCGGCGTAGCGCAGCGTGTCGCCGGGCCGCGCGAGGGCGATGACGGCGCGGACACCGTCGAGCGCGGTGGCGGCGGCGGTGTCGAGCGTGCGCAGTTCCGCGCTCGGCAACGGGCAGCGCAGGAAGCGGGCGTGCAGCATGCCGGGCAGGCGCACATCCACGGTGTAGCGCGTTGCACCGGTTACCTTGTCGCGCCCGTTGAGCCGCGGCACGTCCTTGCCGATCCAGGTGAGCTCGGCGTTGGGCGGCCAGGGCGGCGGCTCGCCCGCAGGGATCTCGCGGCTGACCGTGCCCAGCCCCGCCCCGACGATGCCGGCGGGGAAGGTCTCCGTGCGCGTCCCGGTCATGGCTTGCGCTCCGCGGCGGCGAGGGTGGCCGCGACGACATGCAGGTAGGTGCCGCAGCGGCAGTAATGGCCGGCGATGGCGTCGCGCACCGCCTCGGCGTCCGGGTGGGGGTTGCGCTCCAGCAGGGCGGCGCAGCTCATCACCATGCCGGGGGTGCAGAAGCCGCACTGCATCGCGTCGTGCTCGATGAAGGCCTCCTGGACCGGATGCAGCACGTCGTCCCGGGCCAGCCCCTCGATGGTGGTGACGTCCTGGCCTTCGGCATCGATGGCAAGCGTCATGCACGAGAGGACGGGCTGGCCGTTGAGCCAGACCGTGCAGGCGGAACAGGCGCCGCGGTTGCAGGCGATCTTGGTGCCGGTGAGGCCGAGCGCGTTGCGCAGCGCCTCGGCGAGCGTGGTGCGCGGCTCCAGTTCCAACTGGCGTCTGGTGCCGTTGACGGTGAGCGTGATCGGCGTCTTGCCGGGACCGGCCATTTCGGGGCGTGTCATGGCGACACCACGAGGCCTGGGTCGCGATCGTCGCGACAATGGGTTTCCCGCATCCTGCCCTCCAATCCCGCGCGTGGGCGGCAGGGAGGCACATGGGGCGGCCCGGGTCGATGATCTAGATCAGGGCGGGAACGGCGCCGCTTGAGTCCATACTTCGGACCCATGGTTCAAATCGGGGTTGTCATCGCCGCCATCAGTGCCTAGCGTGTCCGACAAGGCAGGCGCACGGGGCCGTTTGTGCCGGGGGGCGCGGCGCGGTCCTGGTCGGCGCCATCGATGCGGGCGCGCTTGTTACCGGGGGTGATGGGGCGCCCCCAAGGGCAGCCAGCGCCTGCCGCGCCAAGCTTTCCGCCGGCCGGGCACGGCCGCGGGCCGCGCGGGGACTGAGACACGGGGGATGAAACGCGGGGAATGAAACGCGAATGATGGACGAGAAGCTGCTGCAGGATGTCGACGCGCGCCGCGCCAGGGCCGCGCGCATGGGCGGGCCGGAGAAGCTGGAGAGCCGGCGCAGGCGCGGCGGCACGAACGCCATCGAACGGCTCGGCTTCCTGGTCGACCCCGGCAGCTTCATCGAAACCGGGCTGCTCGGTGCCTCCTCTCTCAAGGCGGACGAGCCGGCCACGCCGCGCGACGGCAAGGTATGCGGCTTCGCGAAGATCGACGGGCGCGACGTCGCGGTCTGCGTGAACGACTTCACGGTGAAGGGCGCCTCCACCGGTGCCACCAACAGCCGCAAGCTCGGGCACCTGCGCCGCACCGCGACCGAGAAGGGCATGGCCTTCGTGCATATCGGCGAGTCCACCGGCGCGCGGCTGCCGGACGCGATGGGCTCGCGCGGCATGGGCACGATGCTCGGCAACGACCCGACCCAGTTCCGCCGCGCGCGCGACACGCCCTGGGCCTCGGCGGCGCTCGACACGTCCTTCGGCTCCTCGGCCTGGCTGTGCTGCTGCTCGGATTTCGCGGTGATGCGCAAGGGCTCGGTGATGGCCGTCTCCAGCCCGCGGCTCGTTTCCATGGCGATCGGCGAGAAGGTGGACCTCGAGGAACTCGGCGGCTGGCGCGTGCACGCGGAACTGACGGGGCTGATCGACCGCTTCGTCGACACCGACGAGGAGGCGATGGCGGAGATCCGCCGCTTCCTCGGCTACATGCCGAGCCACAACGGCGCGCCGCCGCCGGAATATCCCGTGGCCGAGGATGCGGCGCAGGACCAGAACGCAATCCTCGAGGTCCTGCCGGCGAAGCGCACGCAGGTCTATGACATGCGCAAGATCATCGCGGTGATCTTCGACCGCGGCAGCGTGTTCGAACTCAAGGCGCGGTTCGGCCGCTCCGCCGTGGTGGCGCTGGCGCGGCTCGGCGGGCGCTCGGTCGGCGTGATCGCCAACAACCCGAACGTCGCCGGCGGCGCGCTGTCCGTGGAAGCCGTGCGCAAGATCGTCGACTTCCAGGTGATGTGCGACAGCTTCAACATCCCCATCGTCCGCTTCGTCGACACGCCGGGCTTCGTCGTCGGCACGGACGCTGAGCGCAAGGGGGCGCCGGGCCACATCATGAACTTCATGAACTGCACCTCCTTCGTGACGGTGCCGTCCATCACCGTGATCGCGCGCAAGGCGTATGGCCGCGCCTACGTGGCGATGGGCGGCGGGCGGCACAACGAGGAGATGATCGCCTGGCCGACCGCTGAGGTCAGCTTCATGGACCCGGGCTTCGCCACCACCATCGTGCATGGGCTCAAGCCTGGTGACGAGGGCTTCGAGGAAGCGTTCGCGGAGATCGGCAAGGACACCGAGATCTGGGACATGGCGACGATCTATTCGGTGCAGAACGTCATCAAGCCGCAGGAGACGCGGGACTACCTGACCCGCATGCTCGACGTCTACCGGCTGCGCCGGAGCGGCGGCGTCGGCGAGCACCTGATGCGCAACTGGCCGACGAGCATGTAGGCGCATGTCGCGGGCGGAGGAGATGATCGCCGGCGCGCTCGCCTCGGGGCGGGCCGCGCTCAGCGAGGCGGAGG
>JAJYFW010000141.1 GCA_021785335.1 Pseudomonadota bacterium | reverse complement strand
CTTGCCGGTCGGCAGGTCCCCATCCAGCTCGATGCCCGCGACCTCGATGACGCGGTCGCCGGTGAGCGGGTCGAGGCCCGTCGTTTCGGTATCGAACAGGACGCCGCGTTTCATGCCTCCTCCTTTCGTCCAGCTTCTTCCCGCAACTGGCGCACCAGGCGTCGCAGCCGGCGCTGGCTCTCGTGGCGCGAGAGCCCGGTGCGGACGACGTAATGGGCGCGGCGGCGCTTCTCGGCATCCGGCATCTGGCGCGCGAGGATGGCGGCGATCTCGGCGTCGCTGCGGCCGCGGGCGCGCACACGCGCGCGCTGCACCGGTCCGGGTGCGGAGACGACGACGACGATGTCCGCGCGGTCCTCGCCCCCGGTCTCGAACAGCAGCGGAATGTCGAGCACCGCGAGAGGGTGGCCGTGCGCGCGGGCCTGCGCGAGGAACCGGCGCTCTGCCGCGCGCACCATCGGGTGCAGGATCGCCTCGAGCCGGCGCAGCGCCGTGGGATCGGCGAGCACGCAGACGCGCAGCGCGGCGCGGTCGAGGCGGCCGCCGCGCACCGTGCCGGGGAAGGCGCGCGCGATCGCCGACAGCGCGGCGCCGCCCGGCGCCTGCAGGCGGTGCACCGCGGCGTCGGCGTCGAACACGGGCAGGCCGAGGCGACGGAACATCGTCGCGGCCGCGGATTTGCCCATGCCGATGCCGCCGGTGAGGCCGATGACGCGCATGCGGCTTTGTGACGGCACGGGATTGCCGGCGCAACGGGGACGGGGTCTCATGGACGCATGACCGGTGTGACGACGGAAGATCTGCAGGCGCGGCTCGCGGTCGCGACGCGCCTGGTGGAGGAAGCGGGGCGCATGGCGCTGGCGATGCGCCCGGCGGCGGGGGCGCCGGCGGCGACGCTCAAGGGCGTGCAGGACTGGCTGACCGAGGCCGATGGCGCGGTCGAGCGCCTCGTCGGCGCGGCACTCGCCGGGGCCTTTCCGCGGGACGGGTTTCTCGGCGAGGAGGGCGGACGGCGGGCCGGCGCGCTGACCTGGGTCATCGACCCGATCGACGGCACGGCGAACTATGCCCGCGGAAGCACGCGATTCTGCGTCTCGCTGGGGCTGATGGCCGGCGACGAGGCGCTGCTCGGCGTCATCGCCGCGCCGGCGCTCGGCGAGACCTATGCCGCCGCGCGCGGCCTCGGCGCCACCTGCAACGGTGCGCCGATCCGCGTCGCGGCCACCACGGCGCTGGAGCGCGGAACGGTGGAACTCGGCTGGTCGCTGCGGCGGCCCAACGCGATGTTCCAGGCGATGCTCGCCGCCGTGATGGCGACCGGTGCCGCGGTGCGGCTCGGCGGCTCCGGCGCGCTCGCGCTCATGGATGTCGCCTGCGGCCGCACGGATGCCTATGTGGAGCTGCACTCCAATCTCTGGGACGTCGCGGCGGGGCTCGCGATCCTGGCGGAGGCCGGCGCGCGGGTCTCGCCCTTCACTTCGGGGCCGACGATGAGCGAGGGCTGCCCGATCCTCGCCGCCACGCCCGCCGTCGCGGGCCCGCTCGCCGCCTCGATCGGGGCCGCGATCGAACCCGGGGCCCTGGGTTTGCCCGCCGATTGGCGCTAGGGAGATCGCATGACCCAACCGAAACAGATCCTCTTCGCCAACGCCCGCATCGTCGACGCCACGCGCGCCGAGCCGCTGGAGGGACATGTCCTCGTCGAGGACGGAACGATCCGCGACCTCGCGGCGCGTCCGGTGGCCGTGGCGGACCGGCTCGTCGTCGACCTCAAGGGCCGCACGCTGATGCCAGGCCTGATCGACTGCCACGTGCACGTCGTCGCCTCGATGATGAATCTCGGCCAGAACGCGCAGCTGCCGGAAGCAACGGCGGTGCTGCGCTCGCTGCCGATCATGAAGGGAATGCTGCATCGCGGCTTCACCACGGTGCGCGACGTGGGCGGCGCCCCCTTCGCGCTGGCCGAGGCCGTCGAGGCAGGGCTCGCCGAGGGGCCGCGCCTCATCGTCTGCGGCAAGGCGCTTTCCAAGACCGGCGGGCATGTCGATCTCCGGCCGCGCAGCGACTGGCACGACCCGCATCGCTGGCGCCGCAATTTCGGCTCGCTCGGGCGCGTCGCCGACGGCGTGGACGAGGTGCGCCGCGCCGCCCGCGAGGAGCTGCGGGAAGGGGCGATGTTCATCAAGATCATGGCCAATGGCGGCGTCGCGAGCCCCACGGACCCGATCACCTGGCAGGGCTATTCCGAGGCCGAGATGCGCGCCGCGGTGGAGGAGGCGGCGGACGCCGGCACCTATGTCTCGGCGCATCTCTACACCTCGCCCGCGATCGCGCGCGCCGTCGCCGCCGGCGTGCACAGCCTCGAGCACTGCAACCGCATCGACGCGCCGACGGCGGCGCTGGCCGCCAAGGCCGGCTGCGTCGCGGTGCCGACGCTGGTGACCTACGAGGCGCTCGCGACCGATGGGCCGAGCCTCGGCCTGCCGCCGGCCTCCATCGCCAAGATCGAGGACGTGCGCGGCGCTGGTCTCGCGAGCCTGTCGATCCTGCGCGAGGCCGGCGTGCGGATGGCGTTCGGTACCGACCTGCTCGGCGAGACGCATGTGCGCCAGAGCGAGGAATTCGCGATCCGCGCGCGCGTGCTGCCGGCGCGCGAGATCCTCGCTGCGGCGACGACCGAGGCCGCGAAGCTGATCCGCATGCAAGGCAGGCTCGGCGTCGTGGCCGAGGGCGCCATCGCGGACCTGCTCGTCACCGGCTGCAACCCGTTGGAGGACGTGACGCCGCTCGCCCAGCCGGAGCGGAATATTCCCGGGATCGTGCAGGCGGGGCGGGTGGTGCGGATGGCCCTCTAGACAGCGGAATCGAGATGGTTGACGGCACAAAAATCGCCGCAATTGACATTTGCTCACAATTGCGGGCATTTTACCTTGGCAATCGCATCTTGGCTCGGCTTGCTGCGCGACCCGGCACTTCGCCCGGTGCCTTCAAGGGACCAGAGGCACGGTTGTTTCCAGCCCCGCGCTGTTGCGGGACGAAAATGACGGAGTGACGGAAATGGCGACCGGGACGGTCAAGTGGTTCAACACCACGAAGGGTTTTGGGTTCATCATGCCGCAGGACGGTGGCAAGGACGTTTTCGTCCACATCACCGCCGTGCAGGCAGCGGGCCTGCGTGGGCTGAATGAGGGGCAGAAGGTTTCGTACGACACCGCCATGGAGCGCGGCAAGGCGGCGGCGACGAACCTCAAGCTGCTCTGACCGCAGCAGACAGCCGAAGCTGATACACGCCGCCGGAGCGATCCGGCGGCGTTTTCATTTTCCCGGTTGCGTTTTCCGGCGCCGCTATGCCGGCTTCTCGTGCAGCAGCGGCAACAGGATCGCGAGGTCTCGCTCCGCGCACGCGAGGTTGCTGCCGGGGAAGCCCTCGCCATCCAGCGGCAGCAGCACCAGCCCCAATTCCCCATAGACCGGCGCGAGCGCGCTGCCGGCGTGCAGCACCGCGACATCGCGCCCCTCCTCGACGGCGAGGTCGCGCAGCCGGCGCAGCGCGGAAGCGCGATCGTCCTCCGCGCCGCGCGGATCGCCGAGGCCCAGCAGCACGCGGTCGCGGCGGCGGAACGCGATCGCCGCGCGGCGCCCCTCGCCCCAGACGATGCCGTCGGCGCCCACGGGTTCGGGGGAACCGAGGGCGGCAAAACGCGCCGCCGTGGTGCTGTTCCACGGGTCGTAGGCGACGCGCGCGGGCCGCACCAGGCGCCACAGCGCGACCAGCGCGATCACCGTGGCGAGCCCCACCGAGGCGCGCACGCCATGCGGAATATCGTCGGAGGCGACGATGCCCCAGAAACTGCCCCCGCCACGGCCGATGCCGGCATGCGCGAAGGCGCGCACGCGCTGGGCTGTCGAGGCCAGCACGCCGATCCCGACCGCGAGGGCGACCAGCGACAGGGTCGTCGGCGCGTCGAACGGACCCGCGAGCAGCCGGGAGCGGCGCGAGAAGAGCGGGCGGAACGGCGCCACCACCCCCGCCGTCGCGGCAAGCCAGAGCACGATCCAGCCGGGTTGGCCCTGCGCCCAGGTCAGCGCGGCGGCGGCCATCAGCAGCACGAGCGCCGCGCGCCAGGCGAGCACGACGCGCTGGTTGAGCGCGAGCGCGATCACCAGCAGCGCCGCGCCGAGCAGGCTCGGGGCGAACTGGCTGGCGCCGAAGAGCAGGGAGGCGATGTCGAAGCCGGGGCGGACGATCGCGGGGCTGTGCTCGAGCGCGCCGAGCGAGAGCAGCAGCGCCGCGGCCAGGGCGACGAGGCCGGCGACCAGCCCCACCGCCATGTCGGGCTGCACCCACCCGCCCGCGGAGCCGTTGGCGGGGCGGCCGGCGAGTTCGCGGCTGCGCACCAGCGCCTCGTGGCCCGCGAACAACCCGCCGGCGATGAAGAGCGGGATCACGTAGTAGTAGAGCCGGAAGATGAGCAGCCCGCCCAGGACCGAGGGCGCCTTCAGCCAGGGCGCGAGGCCGAGCAGCATCCCGGAGTCGAAGACGCCGAGCCCGCCCGGGACGTTGGCGATCAGCCCCGCCGAGTAGGCGGTGAGGTAGACGCCGAGGAAGCGCAGGTAGGTAAGCCCCGGCGCCGGCGGCAGCAGCACGTAGAAGATCAGCGCGGTGAAGGCGACGTCCACCGTCGCGAGCAGGATCTGCGCGAAGGCCATGCGCAGGCCCGGCAGCTCGATCTCGGTGCCGAACAGCCGCACCCGGCCCAGCGTGCGCGCGAGCGTCGCGTAGGCGAGCACCGCGGCGAACAGCGCGAGCCCGATGCCGCGCAGCGCCCAGCCTGGGACGTGGGCGCCGATGAACGGCACCGTCGCCGGCTCCCAGACCAGCACGATGCCGGCGAGCACCAGCGCGCCGAGGGCGAAGGTGAGGCCGCAGAAGGCGGTGACCTTGCCGATCTGCACCGGTGTCAGCCCCCACAGCGCGTAGAGCCGCAGCCGCACCGCCGCCCCGGACAGCGCCGGCACGCCGAGGCTGTGCGCGAGCGCGTAGGCGCAGAAGCTGGCGAACGCGACGCGCAGCGTGCTCACCTTCTTCCCCGCATAGATCGTCGCCAGGCGGTCGTAGAAGGTGAGCAGGCCGTAGGAAATGACGGTCAGCCCCGCCGCCAGCAGCACCGTGCTCTGCGGGATCGCGGCAAGTGCCCTGTGGATGTCGCCGGGCTTGAGGTGGCGCAGCTCGTGGCGGATGCCGAAGAAGGCGGCGACCAGCAGGCCGAGCCCGAGCAGGGTCGGCGCCAGGCGCAGCAGTCGCTTGCCCGTCTTCTCCCTGCCGCCGGAAGGAGTCATCGCGAGAGGCGATCAGGCCGCGTCGGCGGGGCGGTCGAGCGCGGTCTCGATGAGCGCCACGGTCTCGGCGACGCCGTAGAGGGCGACGAACGGACCGAAGCGCGGCCCTTCCTGCTGGCCCAGCAGCACCTGGTAGAGGCAGGCGAACCAGTCGCGCAGATTGGCGAAGGCGTGGCGCTTGCCGACCTCGTAGAGCAGCTCCTGGATCGCGTCGCCGGGCTCGGAGGCGGGCAGGTCGGCCAGCGTGCGGGCGAGGTCGGCCAGCGCCCCGCGCTCGATCTCGTTGGGCTGTCGGAACGTCTTGGACGGGCGGATGCGGTCGCGGTAGTAGGCCACGGCGTAGTCCACCAGGCGGGCGAGGAACGGCATCTCCTGCGGGCTCGCGCCGGGGACGTAGCGGCGGATGAAGCCCCAGAGGATGTCCGTCGATTCCGCGTTCACCACGCTCGCGAGGTTGAGCAGCATGCCGAACGGGATCGGGCTCGCCGCGGATTGCGGCACATGGCC
>JAJYFW010000140.1 GCA_021785335.1 Pseudomonadota bacterium | reverse complement strand
AGCGCGATGTAGTTGCCGCCCTTCATGTCCATCACGCCGGGGCCCCAGCATTTTCCGCCCTCGCGCCGCCAGGGCAGGGCGGCGAGCGTGCCGATGGGGTGGACCGTGTCGAGATGGCCCATGACGAGAATACCGGCGCCGGGGATGCCGGGGCCGGCGCGGCGGTGCGGGAGGCGCGCGCGGACGCAGCCGGCGTAGCCCATGCGCCCGGGGATGCGCTCGATCGTGGCACCCATCAGCGCGAGGTCGCGGGCGGCGAGGTCCATGGCGCGCTCGACGGCGGCGGCGTCGTGCGTGGGGCTTTCGCATTCGACCCATGGGCGCAGGCCGGCGAGGATGGTGTCGAGGTCGAAATCGAGGCCCTTGGGGTCCATGCCCTGCTCCTGTCGCGCGGCGCGCCTGTTGCCGCGCGACGATGGCGGCGCGGCGGGCGCGGGGCAAGGGCCGGGCCGTTGCGTCAGCTCGTGGGCGCGAGGAGGCGGTCGGCGGCGGCGAGAACCTCGGTGGCGGTGACCTCGCGGATGCAGGCCATGGCGGGGCAGCCGCGCCAGTCGTAGCAGGGCAGGCAGGGCGTGCGGCTGTAGAGCACGACAGCCTTGTCGTTGAGCGGGCGCCAGTGCGCGGGGTTGGCAACCCCGGTGGTGAGCACGACCGAGGGCACCGCGTCGAGCGATCCCAGGTGGGCGGCAAAGGAGTCGAGGCAGACGAGCAGCGCGGCGCCGGCGAGGACGGTGCGCAGCTCCGCGGGGTCGAGCCGGTCCGCGAGGTTCGCGGCGGGGACGGCGCTCGCGATGCGGGCGCAACGCGCCGCCTCGCGCGCGCCGCGACCGGTGAGGAGAACGGGAAGGCCGCGCGCGGCGAGGGAGCGGGCGACCTCCAGCCAGCGTTCCTCCGGCCATTCGCGGGTAGGAGCGCCGGCGCCCGTGTGCAGCACGGCGTAGCGCGCCGGCAGGGGCTCAGGCGAGCGCGCGCGCAGCGCGGGCAGCGCCGGGCGGGGCAGCGTGTCGGGAGCCGCGATGCCGAGGAAGTGCAGCAGCGCCGCCTGGTAGTCGGCGACGTGGCGGTCGGCGGGCAGCCAGGGTTCGGCGTGGGTGAGGAAGCGGCGGCAGCCGTTCGACGCATAGCCGACGCGGCGCGGGATGCCGGCGGCGCGCAGGACCGGTGCGATCGAGGGAAACGGGTGGTAGAGATCGACGGCGGCGTCGTAGCCCACCGTGCGCAGCTCGCGGATCACCGCGCGACGCGTGATGGCGTGACGGCGCAGCTTTTCCCGGCGCGAAACGGGAGCGCGGCTCAGCCAGTAATGGTCGATCACGTGCAGGTGGCGCACCCGCGGGTCGTTGCGGAACAGCGCGGCACCAGCGGGGGAGACGAGGAGGCCGAGCTCGGTCGGAGGCGTGGCGGCGGCGATGCGTTCCAGGGTCGCGGAGGCGATCACCGCATCGCCGAGATTGCCTATCATCGCGACGAGAAGGCGGCGTGGCGGCGCCGCGGGCGGGAGCATCTGGTCGCGCGGCGGCCAGGGCAGATGGTCGAGCAGCCAGAGGGCCGCCACCAGCGCCGGGTTGCCGACGAGATAGCCCAGGCGGCCCGGCACGCCGGGCGTGCGCGGAAGGCCCTCGCGGGAGGGTGCCGTCTTCGCTCCCGTTGTCGTCGGACCGCCGTGCAACATGTTCCGGCTCCGACGATGCCGGCAGGACTGGCGTGCGGCAAGGGGTGTTGCCGCACGCGCCGGGGCACGGGATGCTGTGCGAATGGAGAACGACGGACTGCCCGCGGGCGCGCGGGAACGCGCTATGGCGGCGATCGGCATCGGGGTGGCGATGGCGGTGCTGGACGGCAGCATCGCCAACGTGGCGCTGCCGGCGATGGCCAGGGGTCTCGCTGTGTCGCCGGCGGCCTCCGTGTGGGTGGTCAACGCGTTCCAGCTTGCCGTGGTGGTGGGGCTGCTGCCCTGCGCGGCGCTGGGCGACATCATCGGGTTCCGGCGCGTGTTCGTGGCGGGGCTGGTGGTGTTCACCGCCGCCTCCGGCGCCTGCGCGCTGTCGCCTTCGTTCGGGTTCCTGATCACGGCGCGCGCGATCCAGGGGCTGGGCTGCGCGGGCATGACGAGCATCAACACCGCCCTGCTGCGATTCGTGTTCCCGACGCGCCATCTCGGGCGGGCGGTCGGGTTCAACGCGATGGTGGTCTCGGTCTCGGCCGCGGCGGGGCCCTCCGTGGCGTCCGCGATCCTGGCGGTGGCGCCCTGGCCGATGCTGTTCGCCGTGAACGTGCCGCTCGGGATCGTGGCGCTGTCGATGGTGCGCGCGTTGCCGCGCACGCCGCTGGCGAACCAGACGCTCGATATGCCGAGCGTGGTGTTGAACGCGGCGACGATGCTGCTGTTCATCTTCGTGCTCGACCAATTGGGCTCGCGCACGCCGGCGGACCTGATCGTTGGCGGCGCCGCGGTGCTGCTGGCGGTGGGGTTCGTGTTCATGCGCCGGCAGGTGCGGCTGTCGCCCCCGCTGCTGCCGGTGGACCTGCTGGCGCGGCCGGTGTTCGCGCTTTCCGTGTTCACCGCGATCTGTTCCTTCGCGGCGCAGACGCTGGCCTATGTGGCGCTGCCGTTCCTGTTCGAGGCGCAGGGGGCGTCGCAGGTGGCGACGGGGCTGCTGCTCACGCCCTGGCCGCTGGCCAATGCCGTGGTGGCGCCGATCTCCGGGCGGCTGTCGGACCGGATCGCGCCGGGCGGGCTCGGTGGCGCGGGGATGCTGGTGATGGCGTTGGGGCTGGTGCTGGTGCGGTTCATGCCGCAGGCGGGTTCGCACGGCGTGGCGGCGCCGCTCGGGATCGGGTTCTGCATGGTGCTGATGGGGGCGGGGTTCGGCTTTTTCCAGTCGCCGAACGGGCGGCTGCTGCTGGCAAGCGCGCCACCGGGGCGGACCGGGGCGGGCAGCGGCATGCTGGCGACGGCGCGGCTGACCGGGCAGACGATGGGGGCGGCGCTGGCGGCCGTGGTGTTCCGCCTCACCGAGGGCGCCGGGGTGGTGGAGGGCAGCAGGATGGCGCTGGAGCTTGCGGCGGTGTTCGCGGTGCTGGCCGCCGTGTTCAGCCTGCTCCGGATCGGGCGGACGGTGCCGATGCCGCAGCCCGCGCGAACAGCGCCGCGTGCGGACTCCCCAGCCGGGTGAAGACGGGGGGCTTGCCGAGCGGGGCGTCGATGACCACGCGCTGCCCGCCCCTGTGGCCGGTCCCGGACCAGAAATGCTGCCAGTCCGCGCCGGCCGGGAGGTAGATTTCCCAGCGGTCGCGGCCGGCGGCGTGGACGGGCGCGACGAGGACGTCGGGGCCGAGGAGGTACTGGTCCTCGATGGCGGCGGCCTGCGGGTCGTCCGGGAAGTGCAGGAAGAGCGGGCGCTGGGCGGGCAGGCCGATTTCCGCCTGGGCCGCGACCTCGCGCAGATACGGGGCGAGGGCGGCGTGGATGCGGGTGAAGCGGGCGAACTCCGCCAGCACCGTGGGGTCCGCGTCTATTTGCAGGTTCTGGCGCGGGCGGTTGCCCTCGTGGGTGCGCATGACCGGCGTGAAGGCGGCCATTTCGGTCCAGCGGCGTAACAGTTCCGGGGTGCGGACGAGGCCGTAGAGGCTGGTGTAGCCGCCGATGTCGCTGTGGTGGAAGCGGTTGCCGACCAGACCCGCGGAGAGCGCCGCGGTGATGGTGGTGCGCAGCCCGTCGTGGCGGGAGAAGTCGACGCACTGGTCGCCGCTCCAGAGGAGCGGGCAATGGCGCTGGATGCCGGTGTAGCCGGCGCGCATGAAGAACACGGCGTCGCGGCCGCGCGGGTGTTGCGCGAGCGCGCCTGCGTTGACCGCGGCCCAGAGCGTGGGCCAGGCGTTGTGCGCGAGCAGCGGGTCGGCGTTGGCGAGGCGCGTGTCGGTGGGGAGGTATTCGCCGAAATCGGCCATCCAGCCGGCGATGCCGAGGTCCAGCATCTCGCGCATGAGGATGCGCTCGGCGAACCAGGCGCCGGCGTCCGGATTGGTGAAGTCGACCACGCCAGCGGTGAACTCGCCGAAGTCGACGTTGTAGGCGCCGCCGTGCGCGTCGCGGGCGAAGAGGTTGCGGGCGAGCGCCTCGGGGTAGAGCGCGCCGTCCGTCGCGAGGTAGGGATTGGCGTAGGCGAGGAAGCGGATGTCGCGCTCAGCGAGTGCCGCGATACGGTCCGGCAGGCGCGGGTAGCGGCGCTCCGACCAGCGCCAGTCCCAGAACAGGCGGGTGCCGAAACTCGTTTCGCGCACGCCGGCCCAGTCCTCGCACCAGAGGCCGGTGACGGCGGCGCCGGCATCCAGGATGCGTTCGAGGCGGGCGAAGCTGTTCTCGCCGTCCTTGAGGCCGACGATGGCGCCGCGCATGGCCCATTCGGGGAGCGTGGGCGCGCGGCCGAACAGGTCCGAGAGGCGGCGGATGAGGGAAGCGTGGGATCCGGCGGCGAGGAGGTGGATGGAAGCCGGCGGCTCCCATATTTCGATCTCGTGATGATCCCCGGCGGTGAAGTCGAACGCGGCGTAGGCGGTGGTTTCGATGTGGACGGCGTGGAGGCGGTCCGAGAGCAGGGTGGGCTGGGGGTAGGTGGTGGTCCAGTAGTCGCCACCGGCGTTGGCCTCGCGGTCGGCCTGCTGCGTGACGGCGGTGGATTTGTCGCGGCCGACGCCGGGCTCGGAGGTCCAGAGCGGGAAGCGGCGGCCGCGCAGGTCGAGGTAGGAAAACTGCTCGCCGCCGCCGCGGATGCGTTCGCCCGGCTCGGCCGGCAGCGTGAGCCAGACGCGGTTGATGCCGGGCGCGGCGTGGCGCAGCGCGAGGCGGATGGAATCGGGGCCTTGTTCGAGGCGCCAGACCAGGGCGGGTGGGCCGCCCGGTGCGGCGGCGAAACGAAGTTCTTCGCCGGCGACGGTGAGGTGGGGGAGCGGCGTGCGGGCCCCGAGCTGGTCCGCGATGCGGAAATTGCCGCGGTTCATGTCGATCCGCGGCGTGCCGTGGCCGACGGCGAAGGCAGGGCGATCCCCGCTGTGCAGCAGCACCGTCCGCCCGCGCAGCGCGAGGGCGAGCGCGGTGGTCAATTGAGTGTGACCCCGCCGTCGACGATGATCTCGGTGCCGGTCATGCCTGACGATTCGTCGGAGGCGAGGAACAGTGCCGCGCGCGCGACATGGGTGCCGTCGAGGTGGAATTTCAGCGCCTGAAGGCGGAGAAATTCCGCGTCTGCCTCCGGTGAGCGCCATAGTTTCGCCTGGCGCTCGGTGCGGATCGGACCCGGAACGATGCAGTTGACGCGGATGCCCTGCGGGCCGAGTTCTCGCGCCATGGTGCGGGTGAGACCAGCGATGGCGGCCTTGGACGTGGTGTAGGCGACCATTCCGGGTCGCGCGCGCTTCCAGGAGACGGAGCTGGTGAAGATGACGACGCCGCCGCCGTTCGCGGCCATCGCGGGGGCGACACGCTGGGTGGCGAAGAACTGATGGTCCAGGTTTACCGCGAGCGCCTTGTGCCAGTAGTCCGGCTCGACGCTCGCCATGTCGTGGCGGTCGTCGCGGGCGGCGTTGTTGACCAGCACGCCGAACGGGCCGAGCTCGTCGATGGCGGTGCGCAGGGCCGCGATGTCGGTGAGGTCGACGTGGCGGTAGATCGCCTCCGCGGGGGCTTTCGCGGCCTCCGCGTCGTCGATGTCGAGGAAGGTGACGTGGGACTTCTGGCCGACGAAGGCGCGCACCAGGTCGGCGCCGATGCCCGACGCGCCGCCGGTGATGAGCACCCGCTTGCCCGCGAGCGAAGGGTAGATCGCGCTCATGCCGGGGTCACCGCGAGGCGGAACGAGGCCTCGACGCGTTCGTCCGGCTGCAGCA
>JAJYFW010000139.1 GCA_021785335.1 Pseudomonadota bacterium | reverse complement strand
GAGACCGTCCTCGGCCCCAACATCCGCGGCGTCTATCACATCTACGAGGCGGCACGGCGGGAGAAGGCGCGCGTGCTGTTCGCCTCCTCCAACCATGCGATCGGCTTCCATGAGCGCGGCGAGACGCTGGACGCGGACTGCCAGCTTCTGCCCGATACCTACTACGGACTCTCGAAGGCCTACGGCGAGATGATGGGTCGCCTGTACTGGTTCAAGCACGGCGTGGAGAACGTCAACGTGCGCATCGGCTCGTCGTTTCCGGAGCCGAAGAACGCCCGCATGCTCTCCACCTGGCTCGCCTACAGCGACCTCGTCGAGCTCTGCGTGCGCGCGACACTGGCGGAGAAGACCGGCACCTGCGTCATCTGGGGCGCTTCCGCCAACACCCGCACGTTCTGGCGCAGCGATGCGCGCGCGGCGCTCGGCTGGCTGCCGCGCGAAAGCTCGGACAGCTTCGCCGCCCAGGTCGGCGGCATCGTCAGCGACGACCCCGTGGAGGAGCGCTACCAGGGCGGGGGCTATTGCTCCTTCGACTACACGCGCAAGGAGCCGGCGCCCAGGGACATCTTCTGATGCCGCGCCGCACGACCGGCGAGGCGGTGGTCGAGGCGCTGCTCGCGCACGGCATCGCCAGCCTCTACGCGCTCCCTGGCGTGCACAACGACCACCTGTTCGATGCCATCGCGCGCAGCGACGGGCGCATGCGTATTATCCACACGCGCCACGAGCAGACCGCGGCGTACATGGCGCTCGGCGCGGCGCTCGCCACCGGCAGGCCGCAGGCGTTCAGCGTCGTGCCCGGCCCCGGCCTGCTCAACGCTTCCGCGGCGCTGCTGAGTGCCCATGGCGCGGGCGCCCCGGTGCTGGCGCTGGTCGGCCAGGTACCGTCCTTCGCCATCGACCGCGGCCTCGGCCACCTGCACGAACTGCGCGACCAGCTCGGCCTGCTCGGCCACATGACCAAGTTCGCCGCGCGCATCGATGGGCCCGCCGCGGCGCCAGGCCTGGTCGCGCGCGCGCTCAACGAGGCGATGTCCGGCCGCAAGCGTCCCGTGGCGCTGGAATGCGCGATCGACGTCTGGGGTCGCGCCGCCGAGGTGGCGCCCGTGGCACCCATCCCACCCGCGCGCCCACCGCTCGACCCCGATGCGGTGGCGCGCGCCGCGGCGCTCATTGCCGAAGCGAAGCGACCGGTCATCGTCGCCGGCGGCGGCGCCCTCGATGCCAGCGCGGAGTTGCTGGCGTTCGCGGAAAAAATCGGCGCGCCTGTCGTTACCTACCGGCGCGGGCGCGGCGTGATCCCCACCACGCATCCGCTCGCCGCGTCGCTGCCCGTGGGCAACCGGCTCTGGGCGGAGGCGGACCTCGCCATCGGCGTCGGCACCCGCATGCTGCAGCCGCTCTCGGTCTGGGGCGCGGATGCGAAGCTCAAGTTGATACGCATCGACATCGATGCCGAGGAGACCGCCCGATTTCGCCACCCCGATGTCGCCATCGTCGCCGACGCCGCGGAAGCACTCGCGGCGCTGACCACCGCCGTTCCCGCGCGCCGCGAGCCCGACCCCGCCATCGCGCGCGAGCAGGCCTGGCTCACGGATCGCCTGGCGCGGCAGGAGCCGCAGATGGGCTTCCTGCGTGCCATCCGTGCCGCCCTGCCGGAGGACGGCATCCTGGTCGAGGACGTAACACAGCTCGCTTTCGTCGCTCGCGTCGCCTTCGACGTTGCCGCCCCCCGCCGCTACATCGCGCCCGGCTACCAGGACAATCTCGGCTGGGGGTACGGCATCGCCCTCGGCGCGCAGGAAGCCTGCCGCGACCGCGCCGTGGTCTGTGTGGCCGGCGATGGCGGCTTCATGTACCAGGCGGGCGAGCTCGCGACCGCTGTTGCCCACAACCTGCCGCTGGTGGTCGTGGTGTTCGACGACGGCGCCTTCGGCAACGTCCGCCGCATCCAGCAGCAGCAATTCGGCAACCGGCTGATCGCGAGCGATCTCACCAACCCCGATTTCCGCCAGTTCGCCGAGAGCTTCGGCGTGCGCGCCTGGAAGGTTGCGGATGCGGAAGGTCTGGAATCGGCGCTGCGCGAAGCACTGGCCGCCCGCAAGCCCGGGCTGATCGCGGTGCGCGTCGGCGAGATGCCGAGCCCCTGGGACATGCTGGTCGGCAAGCGCGTGCGCGGAATGGACGAAGCCTGGCGGCCCAACATGCCGTAGCAGGCGGTACGCCCGCGCTTATGCCGCGTCGTAGTCCACAACCAGCCGCGCGCTGGTCGGCACCGCTTGGCAGGTGAGCACGTAGCCCGCCTCCATTTCCCATGGCTCGAGCGAGAAATTCTGCCGCATCTCGGCCGACCCTTCCACCAGCCGTGCGCGGCAGGTGCAGCACATGCCGGCCCGGCACGACCAGGGCAGATCGAGCCCCGCGCGCAATGCCGCCTCCAGTACCGCCTCGCCCTGCGCGATCGGAATTTCGGTCGTCTTGCCGTCATGGGTCACGCGCGCGCGGGCAAACGCGGGTGCATCCGCGGCGACCGGTGCGGCCGCCGGGCGAGCGGTCTCGCCCGCAACGACGAACCGCTCGACATGCACGCGCTCGCCGGGCACGCCGAGCTCCCGCACCATCGCCTCCGCCGTCGCGATCAATCCGTCGGGACCGCAGACATAGGCGGCATCGATTGCCGCCGGCTCGGCCCAGGCCGGCACCAGCTGCCCGATCCTTTCCGCGTCGAGCCTCCCCGCGAACATGCCGAGATCCTGCTCCTCGCGCGACAGCACATGCACGATGGAGAGCCGGTCGAGATGCCGGTCCTTCAGATCATCGAGCGCATCGCGAAACAAGATCTCCGGCGTCGAGCGGCTGCCGTAGAGCAGCAGTGCCTCGCTCGCCGGTTCGCGTTCCAGCACCGTGGCGAGGATGGACATGACCGGCGTGATGCCGGAGCCTGCGGCGATCGCCACGTGCCGCCGTCCGTCCCCGGTGCCCGCCCCGGCCGCGAAGCGTCCCTCCGGCGGCAGCACGTCGAGCACGTCGCCGGCCGCGAGCCTGGTGGTGGCGAAGGTGGAGAACGCACCGCCCTCAACATGCTTGATGGCGACACGCAGCTCGCCCGCCGAGGGCGGCACGCAGATCGAATAGCAGCGCCGCACCTCGGCGCCATCGATGCGGGCCTGCAACGTCACATACTGGCCCGGCCGGAACGCGAAGACCTCGCGCAGTTCCCCCGGCACCTCGAACGCGACGGAGACAGCGCATGGCGTCTCGCGCCGCACCTCCGTTACATGCAGCGGATAAAACCGCAACGCTGTTCGGGGCGCGGCTCCCTCTGTTCGTGACATGGGGGTCGTCAGTGACATTTGAAATGCTCGAACGGTTCGCGGCAGGCCCGGCAGCGCCAGAGGGACTTGCAGGCAGTGGCTCCGAATGGTGCGATCTCCTCGGTCCCGGTGCTGCCGCAGCGCGGGCAGGCGAGGGCAGGGGGCGCGAAGCGTCCGTCTTCGCGCGGCGCCGGTGGCGCGATCCCGGCGGCGCGCAGTTTCTCGCGCGCCTCCGTCCCAATCCAGTCGGTGGTCCAGGCCGGCTCGCGCACCACGCGCACCGAAACGCGCTCAAAGCCCGCCTCCAGCAGCGCGGCCTCGATGGCGAGTCCAATCACCCCCATCGCGGGACAGCCATTATAAGTGGGCGTGATGGCGACCTCGATTCCGTCCATGGTCTTTGCGACCTCGCGAACCATCCCGAGTTCGCCGATGGTCAGCGCTGGCAGTTCGGGGTCGGGAATCGACGCCGCGATTTCCCGCGCGCGCGCAAGCTCCGTCACCATGCCGCTCCGGGATGGCTGCGGTGCAGGTGCTGCAACGTCGCCAGCAGATGCCCCAGCGTCTCGCCATGCTGTCCAGCCCTCCCGCCACGTTGCGGATAGGGAACGTCCGGCATCGAGAGCTTCGCCTCGACGAGGAGCGCCCGCGCGGCGCTGTCCCAGTCCTTCCGCAGCGCCGGCACGTCCGGCGCGATCCCCGCGAGCGAAGGATCCTCGCCGTCGAACATCTCGTCGAGATACGGCGCGAGCCGCTCAAGCGCCGCCTGGGCCCGCGCGTGGCTCTCCGCCGTCCCGCCGCCGAGCCGCACCACCCAGGCGCCGGCATGGCGTACATGGTAAGCCATCTCCCTGGCGGTCTTGGCGGCGAACCCGGCAAGCTCGCGGTTCGTGGAATGGCTCGCCGCCTGCCAGAACATCTCCGCGTAGATCGCATAGAGCGCCTGGCGCAGCATCGTGTCGGCGAAATCCCCGCGCGGGCGCTCGACGATCAGCAGGTTGCGGAACTGCCCCTCGTCGCGCAGATACGCATAGTCATCCTCGTCGTGCCCCGTGCCCTCCGCCTCCGCCGCGAGCCCATAGAGCGCGCGCGCCTGGCCGATGAGGTCGAGCCCCATGTTGGCGAGCGCCAGTTCCTCCTCCAGGATCGGTGCATGACCGGTCCATTCCGAGAGCCGGTGGCCGAGGATCAGCGCATCATCGGCCCGCCCGAGCAGGAAGCGCACGAGCGGTGTCTCGCGGACCGCGATCGCCACGCTCACATGTGCCCCACGTCGTCCGGGATGTCGTAGAAGGTCGGGTGGCGATAGATCTTGCTCGCGGTCGGCTCGAAGAGTTCGCCCCTGGCCGCGGGGTCGGATGCGGTGATCGCCGCCGACGGCACCACCCAGATCGAGAGCCCCTCGCCACGCCGCGTGTAGACATCGCGCGCCGCCTGCAATGCCAGTGTCGCGTCTGCCGCGTGCACGGAGCCGACATGCCGGTGCGCGAGCCCCTGCCGCGCACGGATGAACACTTCCCAGAGCGGCGTTTTCTCCTTGCTCACGCCGCGGCCCTCCGCTGCTTCGCGGCATAGGCGAGCGCCGCTTCTCGCACCCAGGCGCCTTCCTCGTGCGCGCGCCGCCGCGCTTCCATGCGTTCGCGGTTGCACACGCCCCCACCCGCCAGCACGCGGCGAAACTCCTCCCAGTCGATCGCCCCGGCGAGCCAGTGTCCCGATGCCTTATCGAAACGAAGCGCGGGGTCCGGGACAGTGAGGCCGAGGTAATGCGCCTGCGGCACCGTGGCGTCGATGAATTTCTGCCGCAGCCCGTCATTGGAAAAGCGCTTGATCTTCCAGCGTGTCGAGGCGTCGCCATGCTGGCTCTGGGCGTCGGGCGGCCCGAACATCATCAGGCACGGCCACCACCAGCGATCCAGCGCGTCCTGCGCCATCGCCTTCTGCGCCTCGCTGCCGCGGCACAGCGTCAGCATGATCTCGTAGCCCTGGCGCTGGTGGAAACTTTCCTCGCGGCAGATGCGGATCATCGCCCGCGCATAGGGCCCGTAGGAACAGCGGCACAGCGGGATCTGGTTCATGATCGCGGCGCCATCCACCAGCCAGCCGATGGCACCGATATCGGCCCAGGTGCGCGTCGGGTAGTTGAAGATGGAGGAGTATTTCGCGCGTCCCTCGAGCAGCGCGTCCACCATCTCCTCGCGCGAGGAACCTAGCGTCTCCGCCGCAGCGTAGAGGTAAAGCCCGTGCCCGCCCTCGTCCTGAACCTTGGCCAGCAGCGCCGCCTTGCGCTTCAGCGATGGCGCGCGGGTGATCCAGTTCCCCTCCGGCAGCATGCCGACGATCTCGGAATGCGCATGCTGGGAGATCTGGCGCAGCAGCGTGCGGCGGTAGGCCTCGGGCATCCAGTCATTCGGCTCGATGCGTTCCTCCGCGTCGACGCGCGCCTGGAAGCGCTCTTCCTCCGCCCCCCCCGCGCCCTCGATCGACACCAGTCCCTGCGTGTACATCGCGTCCTCCCGGCCCGTCCTTATCACGAATTGGCGCGTGCCGCCTTGAACCCCGCCACGAACCTGGCGAG
>JAJYFW010000138.1 GCA_021785335.1 Pseudomonadota bacterium | reverse complement strand
GGCGCGCTTCGTGGAGGCGCCGTACATGCCCGGGGCCGACACCGACGGCGACGAGGCGTTGCTGGAACACGTGCAGAAGACCTCCGGCACCACGTTCCACCCGACCAGCACCTGCATGATGGGGCACCACCCGACCTCCGTGGTCGATCCGCAGCTGCGGGTGCACGGGATCGAGCGGCTGCGCGTGGCGGATGCCTCGGTGATGCCGACGGTGGTTTCCGGCAATACCAACGCCGCCGTGATCATGATCGCCGAGAAGGCGGCGGACCTGTTGCTCGCCGGCTAGCTGCGCACGGAGAGGTCCGTGAGGCGGCGGTGTTCGTCGGCGGCGAAGCGGTCCGTCATGCCTGCAACGTAGTCGCAGACGGCGAGTGCGGCGCGGTCGGTGCCGCCGGGCTCGCCGGCCCGGGCGCGCCAGTCGTCGGGAAGCATGCGCGGGTCGCCGGAGAGCAGGGAGAAGAGTTCCGCGGTGAGGCGCTTGGCCTTGGTGGTCATGCGCACGACGCGCCAGTGTCGGTACATGCGGCTGAACAGGAAGTCGCGGATAGCGGCACGCGCCTCGGCCATCGCGGGGGTGAAGGCGACGACCGGGCGCTTCGCGCGGCGGACGGCGTCGGAATTCCTGGGGGCAAGTTTCGTGAGCCTCGCCGTGGTTTCAGCCAGCACGTCCTCGACCATGGCGTTGACGACGCGGCGGATGGTCTCGTGGCGCAGTCTTGGGGGCGGCATGTCGAGGCTGGCGTGACGTGCCTCGGCAAGCGCGGAGCCGACCACGGGCAGGTGCGCCAGGTCCTCGACGGCGAAGAGGCGCGCGCGCAGCCCGTCGTCGATGTCGTGGCTGGTATAGGCGATGTCGTCGGCGAGCGAGGCGACCTGTGCCTCGGCGGAGGCGTAGGTGTTGAGCTCGAGCTTGTGGCGGCGGTCGTATTCCAAAACGTAGGGCGGCGGGTCACGCAGCGGGCCGTTGTGCTTGGCGAGCCCCTCCAGCGTCTCCCAGCTGAGGTTGAGGCCGTCCCAGCCGGCGTAGCGGCTCTCCAGCAAGGTGACGATACGTAACGACTGCGCGTTGTGGTCGAAGCCGCCGTGCGGCGCCATCATGCCCGCGAGCGCCTCCTCGCCGGCGTGGCCGAAGGGCGGGTGGCCGAGATCGTGGGCGAGCGCCAGCGTCTCCGTGAGATCCTCGTCGAGGCCCAGTGCGCGCGCGAGCGAGCGGGCGACCTGTGCCACCTCCAGGCTGTGGGTGAGGCGGGTGCGGAAGAAATCGCCCTCGTGGTTGACGAAGACCTGGGTCTTGTACTGGAGCTTGCGGAAGGCGGAGCTGTGCACGATGCGGTCGCGGTCGCGCTGCCAGGGCGAGCGGGTGCGGCTTTCCGGCTCCTCGTGCAGGCGCCCGCGCGCGGTTTCCGGGCGGACCGCCCAAGGCTGCAGCGGGGGGCGCATCAGAGGCGGCCCAGCAGGGTGAGCAGGCGCGCGAGCCGCGCCTCGCGCGCATAGAGGCGGGCGCTGTCGCGGTGGCCAGCCGCCGCCGCGGCGGCCGCGACATGGGCGAGCGTGTAGGTGCGCTGGCGCAGCGCGTAGCGGCGCAGCGCGGGGCGCGTGGAGCCGGTCGCCGCGCGGTCGAACACGCGCAGCTGGTAGAGGCGGCGCGAGAGCTCGGAGAGCGTGGTGGACATGGCGGTGCCCGCTTTCGGGTCCGGAACGTTGTGGCGGGCGACCACTTGCGGGAGGAAGCGGATCGAGGTCGCCTGGTCGATGGCGCGCAGGTAGAAGTCGCGGTCGCATTCGTAGCGCAGGCCTTCCTCGAAGCCCCCCAGGGCGAGGTAGAACTCGCGACGCACGATTGTGGTGTTGACGTGGCAATGCGCCTGGCAGCCGAGCAGTTCCTCGGCGGTGACCGTGTAGGCGCCCAGCGGGTCGGGGGAGCGGTGCAGCCGCGGCTCCAGATCCTCGATCCACACCGTCCGCCCCAGCGGCTCCCCAGCGCGGAACGCCTGCTGGTTGCAGAGCACCAGGTCCGGCGGCGTCCGCGCCTGCGCGAGCAGCCGGCTGACGCGGGCGAGGTGGCCCGAATCGGTCCAGGAATCGTCATCGTCGAGGAAGCAGAGGTAGCGGCCCTGGGCGGCCTCGGCACCTTCGTTGAGAGCGTAACTCTGGCCGTGGCCGCGCGAGCGCCGCGGCAAGACCAGCAGGCGAACTCTCGCGTCGGCCTGGCACAGCGCCCGGCATTGCGCGGCGTCCGCCTCGTCGGAGCCGTCATCCACCACGACCACCTCGAGGTCGCGGCATTCCTGGCTGAGTACCGAGCCGAGCGCCAACGCGAACAGCGCCGCACGGTTGCGGGTGGGCATCAGCACCGAGAACAGCGGCATCGTTCCCTTTCCCTCTGTTGGGCGTCAGCTCGGCGGATCGCCGGGGACGATCCTTCCCTCACGCTGCAGGAAGAATTCGCGGATCTTGCGCCGGTCTGGAACGTCGGAGGGGAACTCCGCCGGCATGTCGGGCTCCGCGTAGTCGTGCGGCAGGGCGGCGGGGTCAATGCCGAGCGCGCGCGCGATCGCGTCAATGTCGCGCCAGGGGTCGAGGCGGAAGGATTCGTAGGAAACGAACAGCGGACGGATGCCATGGCGGGCGAAAAAGACGCGCCAGCCGCGATCCTCGTCGGCGAGGCCCCTGATGCAGGCTGCGATCGCATCGCGATCGAAATAATTCGGTTCGCGCGCCGGCGCCGTGGTAACGGCGTCGTCGACGCTCCACCGGCCGGTCAGGTTCGAGACATGGAACGAGATGGCTTGGCCGAGAAGGTCGTCGCGCACCAGGTTGACGAAGACCCCGCCCTGCAGCAGCTCGTGCCCGACCTTGTTATCCAGCACCCGCTCGTATTGGCCGTAGTGAATTTTGGCGGCGAAAACGCCGCCCGCGGTGCGGCGGCGACGCAACTCGGCGCCATAGGCTTCGAGGAAGGCCACCTCCGGCGGAACGGGCTGAACGAGCCGCGCCAGCCGCCCGCGCCATGCCCATTTGAGGTCGCGGACCGTCTCGCCGAGGCCGAACCGCTCGGCGATGGGGCGCATGACGATCGGGTTGAAATATTCGTGCGGCACGCCGAGCCCGGCGGCGATGAGGTAGCGGCAGAGCATGTAGCTGCCGCTGCGCGGCGAAGAACAGATGAAGAGCTTGCGCGCCACACCTTCGAACGGGGGCCGATCGAATTCGGGCCCGTTCACGTCACTCTCGGAATAGCGTCGAGGTGAATCCAACGGCATCCTCCTCATCGTTGCAGTTCGGCGGCGAGCGCATCCACCGCCCGCGTGATCGCATCGTAGGCGCGCCGGTAGGCTTCGGGCCCGCCGCCCCAGGGGTCGGCGATGGCGCCGGTACCGGCGAGGTCGCCCAGGCCGAGCACTTTTGCCGTCACGCCCGGGTGCCGGTCGAGCAACGCCGCGCGGTTGATCTCGTCGAACACCACGAGCAGCGTCGCCGCGTCCGCCTCGGCGCGCGACAGCCAGGCCGATCGGTGCGAAGCGAGATCGATCCCCCGTGCCGCCGCCTCGGCAATGGCTTCGGGCGGCGAGGGACGGTCCGGCGCCGGCATCATGCCGGCGGAGCCAACCTCGAGGCGCCCGCCAGCGGGCACCGCGCGATCGAGCAGCGAACGTAGGAGCGAAGCGGCGAAGGGGCTGCGGCAGATATTTCCCTGGCAGACGAAGACGACGCGCGCGCACCCTGGCTGGCGCGCTCCGTGCGCCTCGCGCAGGGTGGCGACCAGGCGCCTCGCCCGGCGTTTTTCCGCGCCCGGCACGAGGCGCCTGAGGCGCATCGCGACCTCCCTTCCCACTGCGGCCGCCTCGGCGCGCGCGGGGCGCCGGTCGTCTCGCACCAGGACGTCGTGCACCTCCCGCCCGGCGAGCGGACGGAACAGCCGCAGCGCCCACGTCGCCGCGAGGCGCGCGCGCGCCGCGGTGCCGAGGCCCGGGTCCTGCAGGGTCGCGCGCAGGGAGCGGAGATCTGGCAGCAGGTTTCGGCCGTACACGCCCGTCCGATATGAGACGGAGCCGGTCTCCTCGCCCGCGACCAGGAGCCGGTACCAGCGGTAGGGAAAATCCACGCCGAGCGCCACCGGCAGCGGCATCGAGCCCCAGGGCCTGGCGTTGACCTCGAGCAGCACGAAGCGCTCCGCTCCGTTGCGGCGGAACTCGAACATGGCGAGCCCGGTGTAGTCGAGCGCCGCCATGATGGCGCCGCAGGCCGCGAGCAGGTCCGCAGCGAGTGGCGCGCTGACGCGGTAGTAGCTGCTGCCTGCTTCCTCGTGCACGCGGTGGTGCTCGAACGCCTGCAGCACGCGGCCGCGGGACGCGAGCACGGAGACGCCGAGACCGCGGCCCGGGAAGAAGCCCTCGACCAGGGTGGCCCCGGGCTTCGCGCGGGCAAGGATCGCGGCAAGCTGGCGCGCGTCCCCGGCGACCTGCACCTTGCCGCGCGTGGCAAGACGCTCGATCGTGTAGGACTGGCGCGGCTTGACCAGCACCGGCGCGCCGAGTTCCGCGATCACCTCTTCCGCACGCTCGCCGGCGCGCAGGGCGCGGCCGGGAGCGACGGGAATGCCGAGGCGTTCGGCGAGCGTGCGCGTCGCCTGCTTGTCGAACAGGGCCTCGATCGCCGCGTCGTCGGGGATCGCGAGGCGCGCCAGCGAGGCCAGTTCCGCGCGGTGGCGGGCGAGCGGCAGCAGCGTCGTTTCGTTGCAGGGGATGACGAGGTCGTAGCGCTCGGCGCCGAGCAGCGCCCGCATTGCCGCAAGCCAGGCGGAGCCGTCGCCCATCCAGGGCGGGATCTCGTGGATCGCGGTGATGTAGCGCGAGGCGAGCGACGGCGAGCGGAAATTGGCCGGGGCCGCGTGCACCGTCAGCCCGGCGCGACCGAGCGAGCGGACAGTGGCGAGGAAGCTGCGCGTGTCGTCGCCAAGGACCAGCACTTTGCCGGTCTGCGCCTTGCCGCCGCTCAAGGCGCCGCCAGTTCCTCGGCGAGCCGCGCGGCGGTGCTGGCGCGCCCGCCGGCGGGGCCGAGGAAGAAGCGCAGATAGGCGTCGATCGTGGCGACGAAGGCGTCGCGCTCCGCCGCGCCGCGGACGTAGGAGGTAGCCCCGGGCAGCAGCGCCGAGCTGTGATAGGTGAGCATGAACACGCGCGTGCCGGCGGCAAGCGCCGCGCGCGTCTGGCGCAGCATGTCGGCGAGGCTGTGCCCCTCCGGGCTGAGTCGCAGCCGTTCCAGCAGGCCGAGCCGGGCCGCGATGCCGGCCAGGCGCAGCCGAGCCGCGGCCCGCCCGGCGAGGCGGGGGTGCAAAGTGGGTCCGAGGCGGGCCATCGCACCCACGAAGTGCACCGAGAGCGGCAGTTCCACAACCCCGGAGGCGAGTTCCACAGGGCCTTCCGGCGCGCCGCGGAAATCCGGGCCACCATCCGCGGAGAAATCCGTGTGCGGGACGACGCTGACATCGACGCGGTAGCCGAGCGAGGCGAGGAGCGCCGGGGTCGCCGGGCCGATGCCATAGCGGCCCGCCTTGTAGACGACGGGGGCGGTGCCGAAGCTTGCCTCGATCGCGCCGGTCAGCGCCGCGAGCTTCGCCCTCTCCTGCTCCGGGGCGAGATTGGCGGGATAGGACATGGCGGGCGTGATGGGCCTGATGCCGTCGTCCGGCGGGTTGACCCAGGGATGCAGGTGCGCGCCGATCTCGCAGCGGCCTGCCCGCGCGAAAGCGCCGAGCAGCGCGACGGCAACGGGATCGGTCGCCACCGGGTAGTCCACGACATAGGTCGGCACGACGCCGTGCGCGTCAAAAACGGCCTGGGCCCGGCCCTGTTCGGCGATGTTGGCAACCGAGGTGCTCGCGGGGTCGAACGGGGCG
>JAJYFW010000137.1 GCA_021785335.1 Pseudomonadota bacterium | reverse complement strand
GCGGCAGCGTTTCGAGCGCGGCATCGATCCGGCGCTGATGCCGGCGGCGCTGGAAGCGGCGACGCGGATGATTATCGAGCTGTGCGGCGGCGAGGCGAGCGAGACGGTCGCGGCCGGCGCGGAACCGGCCTGGCAGCGGCAGGCGACGCTGCGGTTCGCGCGGCTGGAGAGTTTTGGCGGGCTCGCGGTGCCGGCCGACGAGGCGGTCTCGCGGCTCGAGCGGCTCGGCTTCGACGTGGCTTCGCGCGACGCGGAGAAGGTGACCGTTTCGGTGCCGTCATGGCGTAACGACGTGGCGCAGGCCTCCGCCCTCGACCCCTCCCCCGATCTGTCGCCAGCGGTGGCGGCGAAGGCGGCGGAAGGACGCGCGGAGATCGAGCCCGAGGCGGACCTGATCGAGGAAGTGCTGCGGCTGGGCGGACTCGACGCGGTGCCGCCGGTCTCGATGCCGGGGATCGCGCCGATCCCGGCGCCGACGCTGACCACCGCGCAGAGCCGGGCGGCGCTAGCGCGACGCGTGCTCGCCTCGCGCGGGCTCGCGGAGTGCGTGACGTTCAGCTTCATGGCGGCGGGGCGGGCGGCGCTGTTCGATGCGTCGCTGCTCGCGGTGGACAACCCGATTTCCGCCGATCTCGACACGATGCGGCCAACGCCGCTGGCGACACTGGCCGAGGCGGCTTCGCGCAACGCGGCACGGGGCGAGCCCAGCGCGTTGCTGTTCGAGGTGGGACCGGCGTTTCATCCCGGGCATGCGAACCGGCAGCGGCTGACGGCGGCGGGGCTGCGGGCCGGGATGTCGCCGCGGCATTGGGCGGAGGCGTCGCGGCCCTATGACGCGATGGATGCCAAGGCCGATCTCTGGGCGCTGCTGGCGGCGCTGGGCGTGCCGATGGAGGCGCTTTCGGTGACAGCCGACGCGCCGGCGTATTTCCATCCCGGGCGGTCGGGTACGGTACGGCAGGGGCCGAAGACGGTGCTCGGGCATTTCGGGGTGCTGCATCCGCGGCTGTGCGCGGCGCTGGACCTGCCGCACTCGGCGGGGTTCGCGCTCGACCTCGACGCGATCGCCGAGCCCAAGCGGCGAAAGCGGGCGGCGCCGGACCTGCCGCCGTTCCAGCCGGTGCGGCGGGATTTCGCCTTCCTGGTCGACGCCGGCGTGGCGGCCGAGGCGCTGCTGCGCGCGGCGCGGGGGGCGGAACGGAACCTGATTGCCGGGGTGGCGCTGTTCGACCGCTATGAGGGCGAGAAGGTGCCGGCGGGGAAGGTTTCGCTCGCCATCGAGGTGACGCTGCAGCCGCGCGAGAAGACGCTGACCGAGGCGGAGATCGAGGCGGCGGCGGCGAAGATCGTGGCGGCGGTGGCGAAGGCGACCGGGGCGGTGCTGCGAGGATAATGGAACGCGCCGGGTTGGCGCCGGAGCCAGCGTTGCGTTAGATCCATTCGCGCGGCCAGCGACGCGGCCGCGCTACGTTGACGAGGTTGCCCTGTCCGTCTCCACCTCCGATGAATCCGTGTCCGTCCCGCCGGCGCGCCTGTCGCGGCTGCACCGGTGGAAGCGGCTGCCGATGTTCTCGCCGAGGCAGTGGAAGCGCCGGTTCGCCTTCATGTTCGGCGCGGTGCTGGTGGCGGTGATCGCGATTCTGTTCGCCCACGCGGGTACCTGGGCGGGCAACGTGTTCACGGCGCTGACGACCGGGCGGCCATGGATGTTCTTTATCCTCTGCCCCGCCGGGCTCGGCATTTCCGTCTGGCTGACGCAGAACTACTTCCAGGGGGCGCAGGGCAGCGGCATTCCGCAGGCGATCGCGGCGCTGCACATGGAGCCTGAGCACCAGGACCGCATGTTGTCGCCTCGGGTGGCGGTGGCGAAGATCGGGCTGTGCATCTTCGGGCTGGCGTGCGGCGCCTCGATCGGGCGCGAGGGGCCGACGGTGCAGATCGGCTCCTCCATCATGCATTCGCTGGGGCGGGTGCTGAAGCTGCCGCGGGCGGAGGTGCGCCAGGCGCTGATCCTCGCGGGTGGGGCGGCGGGTATCGCGGGGGCGTTCAACACGCCGATCGCGGGGGTGGTGTTCGCGATCGAGGAACTGGGCCATGGCGTGCGCAGCCGCACGCTGGGTTCCACGCTCTACGCCGTGGTGCTGGGCGGCATCGCGACGGTGGGGATCGCCGGCAACTACACGTATTTCGGCACCACGGACGCGGCGCTGGGCTGGGGTGCGGGGTGGTGGCTCGGGGTGCCGCTTGCGGGCGTCGTGGGCGGGCTGGCGGGCGGGCTGTTCGCGCGGCTATTGGTGGAGGGGGTGCGGATCTGGCCGAAGCCGCTGCGGCAGCTGGCGGTGCGCAACCCGGTGATATTCGCGGCGTTCTGCGGGCTGGTGCTGGCGCTGGTGGGGGTGGCAACGAACGGCACGGCGCTGGGCAGCGGCTATGATCCGGCGAAGGCGCTGGTGGAGCAGGCCGCGGGCGCGCCCTCCTCCGTGGTGCTGTTCACGGTCACCAAGTTCATCGCCACCACCGCGTCCTATCTGAGCGGCATGCCGGGCGGGATCTTCGCACCGTCGCTCGCGGTGGGCAGCGGGCTCGGGGCGGCGCTGGCGCCGCTGGTGCCATCGGCGGGGGCCGGGGCGTTGGTGCTGCTGGGCATGGTTTCCTATTTCTCGGGCGTGGTGCAGGCACCGCTGACGGCAACCGTGATCGTGATGGAGATGACGAACAACCAGGGGCTGACCGTGCCGCTGATGGCCGCCGCCCTGATCGCGATGCAGACCTCGCGCTTCGTCTGCCGCAAGCCGCTCTATGGGACGCTGTCCAAGCGCTTCCATTGAGGGAGCCGCGCGCTGGAGGGCGCTGACAGCAGGGGCAAAAGCGACTATCTGCGGCGCATGACCGATACCCCCATCGATCGCATCCGCAATTTCGCGATCATCGCGCATATCGACCATGGGAAGTCCACGCTCGCCGACCGGCTGATCCAGGTCACGGGCGGGCTTTCCGAGCGCGAGATGACCAACCAGGTGCTCGACAGCATGGAGCTCGAGCGCGAGCGGGGCATCACCATCAAGGCACAGACGGTGCGGCTGGTGTGGAAGGCCAGGGACGGGAAGGACTACGTCCTGAACCTGATGGACACGCCCGGGCATGTCGATTTCGCCTATGAGGTGAGCCGGAGCCTGGCGGCGTGCGAGGGGTCGCTGCTGGTGGTGGATGCGAGCCAGGGCGTGGAGGCGCAGACGCTGGCGAACGTTTACCAGGCGATCGAGGCGAACCACGAGATCGTTCCGGTTCTGAACAAGATCGACCTGCCGGCGGCCGAGCCCGAGCGGGTGCGCCAGCAGATCGAGGACGTGATCGGGCTCGATGCCTCCGACGCGGTGGAGATCTCGGCCAAGACCGGGATCAACATCGAGGGCGTGCTGGAGGCGCTGGTCACGCGGCTGCCGCCGCCCAAGGGGAGCGCGGAGGGGCCGCTGCGCGCGCTGCTGGTGGATTCCTGGTACGACCCCTATCTCGGCGTCGTCATCCTGGTGCGCGTGAAGGACGGGCGACTCAAGCGGGGCATGCGGCTGCGCATGATGTCCACGGGTGCCGTGCACATGCTCGAGCAGGTGGGCGTGTTCACGCCGAAGCTTGTGGCGGTGGACGATCTCGGGCCGGGCGAGATGGGGTATATCACGGCCGCGATCAAGACGGTGGCGGATTGCTCCGTGGGCGATACGATCACCGACGACAGGCGGCCGGCGACGGAGCCGCTGCCCGGCTTCAAGCCCTCCGTGCCGGTCGTGTGGTGCGGGCTTTATCCCACGGACGCGGACGATTTCGAGAAGCTGCGCGATTCGCTCGCGAAGCTGCGGCTGAACGATGCGAGCTTCCATTACGAGGCCGAGACGTCCGCGGCGCTCGGGTTCGGGTTCCGCTGCGGGTTCCTCGGCCTGCTGCACCTCGAGATCATCCAGGAGCGGCTGTCGCGGGAGTTCGATCTCGACCTGATCGCGACGGCGCCCTCCGTGGTGTACCGGATCCATTCGACGCGCGGCGACGTGGCGGAGCTGCACAACCCCGCCGACATGCCGGACCCGTCGCTGATCGACCATATCGAGGAACCGTGGATCCGGGCCACGATCCTGGTGCCGGACGAGCATCTCGGCGCGGTGTTGACGTTGTGCAACGAACGCCGCGGGCAGCAGGTGGACCTCACCTACGTGGGCAACCGCGCGATGGCGGTGTACCGGCTGCCGCTGAACGAGGTGGTGTTTGATTTCTACGACCGGCTGAAGTCCGTGAGCCGCGGGTATGCGAGCTTCGACTACCAGATGGACGGGTATGCGGAGAGCGACCTGGTGCGGATCTCCATCCTGGTGAACGGCGACCCGGTGGATGCGCTCGCGTTCATCGCGCACCGGAGCCAGGCGGAGAAGCGCGGGCGGGCGATCTGCGAGCGGCTGAAGGAGTTGATCCCGAAGCAGTTGTTCAAGATCGCGATCCAGGCGGCGATCGGCGGGCGGGTGATCGCGCGCGAGACGATCGGGGCGCTGGCGAAGGACGTGACGGCGAAGTGCTACGGCGGCGACATCACGCGCAAGCGGAAGCTCCTGGAGAAGCAGAAGGAGGGCAAGAAGCGGATGCGCCAGTTCGGCAAGGTGGAGATTCCGCAGAGTGCTTTCCTCGCCGCGCTCAAGATGGACGCGTAACGGCGTCTGCGCTATGCGGTGCGCGCGCCGGAGGGATGGCCGAGCGGCTTAAGGCGCACGCTTGGAAAGCGTGTGTGCGTTAATAGCGTACCGTGGGTTCGAATCCCACTCCCTCCGCCAACGTAACTTCTTGATATCACACAATTTAAACAGAATTTCGGTTCACAAAAACAGCCCCGTCGCGACGTGGATTATTCCGGTAGCGATGGTTGTTCGGTAGCGCCAGAGACGGTCTCGGGCAGGGTTTTGAGAGCTTCCGGCGCCTGCGTCTCTGAGGGCAGTATTTTTGGTACGGTTCGCTGCATCGCCGCTGCCCGGCGAGGGGTACCAAAGCGCATCAGTTGAGTAGGCTATGGGGCTTCAGGCGAAGCCGAGGACCCGGCGCTGCTCGCTCCAGGCAAGCGGCAACTCGCTGGTCTGGGAGAGCCGCGCGGCCGTGACGTTCGCGGGCTGGCGACCATCAAGGATGGCCGTGGTGATGTCGGGGGCGAGGTAGGCCAGCCGGACAATGCGGCCGACATAGGAATTCGAGACGCCCATCGCGTTGGCGCAGGCCTCAATGCTGTCGTGATGACCGGCCTCGAGTTTGCTGCGCATCACGTGCGCGCGGGCGAGCAGGCGGATCAGCGTTTGGTCCGGCTGCGACATGGCCTCAGGTCCTTCAGCGACCAGCTTCATGGCCAAACCGGACCGGCAGAGCTGCGCATCAATGGTGAGGACGATTGGATCCTCAGTGTTTGCGGCGGCGTCGATATTTGCGGTGATGCTCTCGCCGTGTTTGCCAAGCAGATGCTGGGAAAGTGCCCGCGGGCGGATGGCGATGGTTATGTTGGTGTCGGTGATGGTGACGCGGTCGGCGATGGCCTTGAGGAACTCGCATCGGCTGGCGGTCGGGGTGATGTTCCAGGTGGCCGCGATTTTGTTGCCAGCGGCGATGATCGCCGGATGCTTCGTTGCAGGGACGTTTGAGGCGATCGCGACCATCAGATCGGCGGGGCTGGTGAGCCAGCGGCAGAGCCGTTGGGAGACCAGCCGCTCCAGATCCGCCGCGGGGACACGGATGGCATGGGGAGCGTTGCCGCGGGTCCCGGTCGTGAGGCTCTGGGAGATGTAATAGCGGTACCGCTTGCCGGTCTTGCTGGCGTAGGTCGGGACCAGCCTGTCACCTTGCTGATCCGTGACGACGCCGGCCAGCAGGCTGGTCTGGATGGTGGTGTGCTGGGCTCGTTGCTCGA
>JAJYFW010000136.1 GCA_021785335.1 Pseudomonadota bacterium | reverse complement strand
GGACGGCACAACGGACCTCACCTTCACCATCTCGCGCGCCGACCTGCCGCGCGCTCAGGCGACGCTCGAGGCCGCGAGGGAGAAGATCGGCTACAGTGCCATCCTCGCCGATTCCGATGTTGCGAAGATAAGCGTCGTCGGCGTCGGCATGCGCTCGCACGCCGGTGTGGCGAGCACGATGTTCGCGACGCTGGCATCGAAGGGGATCAACATCCAGGTGATCTCCACGAGCGAGATCAAGGTCTCGGTGCTGATCGCCGCCGACTACACCGAGCTCGCGGTCCGCGCGCTGCACACCGCATATGGCCTCGATGCCTGAGGACGGCCCGGACGGGCGGCGGGCGGCGGCGCGGGCGCGGCTCGACGCGCTGTGGCGCCGGGGGGTGGAGTTCCTCGGCACCGAGGTCGCCATCATGGGCGGCGCCATGAGCTGGGTGAGCGAGCGCCACCTGGTCTCGGCCATCTCCAATGCCGGCGGCTTCGGCGTGATCGCCTGCGGGGCGATGACGCCGCCGCTGCTGGAGGCGGAGATCGCGGCAACCCAGGCGCTGACGCAGAAGCCGTTCGGCGTGAACCTGATCACCATGCACCCGCAACTCGAGGACCTGATCCGCGTGACGCTCGCGGCGGGCGTGGGCCACGTGGTGCTGGCCGGCGGCATTCCGCCGGGCCCCGCCGTGCGCGCGGTGAAGGAGCGGGCGAAGCTCGTCTGCTTCGCGCCGGCGCTGGTGCTGGCGAAGCGGCTGGTGCGCAGCGGCGCGGATGCGATCGTGATCGAGGGGAGCGAGGCCGGCGGGCATATCGGCCCCGTCTCGCTCACCGTGCTGGCGCAGGAGATCCTGCCGCACCTGCGCGAGGTGCCGGTGTTCGTCGCCGGCGGGCTCGGGCGCGGCGAGGCGATCCTGTCCTATCTCGAAATGGGCGCGTCCGGCGCGCAACTCGGCACGCGCTTCGCCGCGAGTGCCGAGAGCATCGCGCACCCGAATTTCAAGCGGGCCTTCATCCGCGCCGCCGCCCGCGACGCCGTGCCGAGCGTGCAGCTCGACGCGCGCTTCCCGGTGATCCCGGTGCGGGGACTGTCCAATGCAGGGACGAAACGGTTCCTCGAGCACCAGGCGGAGACGATCCGCAAGTTCCAGTCGGGCGAGATGACGCGCGAGGAGGCTCAGCTCTCGATCGAGCATTTCTGGGCCGGCGCGCTGCGCCGCGCGGTGATCGAGGGCGACGTGGAGGAAGGCTCGGTGATGGCCGGGCAGTCCGTGGGGATGGTGACCGAGGTGCAGCCGGTCGCGGCGATCATCCGGGAACTGGTGGATCAGGCGGTCGCGGCGCTGATGGCGCGAGAGCCGGCCTGACGCCGCGACGGCAACGGGGGAACGACAATGAACGAGACGAAGCCGACACGCCTGATGGCCGAAGTGGATTTCGGGCGCGACGGCAAGCAGCACGGCTATGTCCGGCTCTATCATTCCGTTCACGAATCGGCCTACGGCTTCATTCCGATCCCGATCACCGTCATCCGCAACGGCGCCGGACCGACGGCGCTGTTCACGGGCGGCACGCATGGCGACGAGTACGAGGGCCAGGTGGCGCTCTCCAACCTCGCGCGCACGCTTGACCCGCGCGAGATCAAGGGCCGCGTCATCATCCTGCCGATGATGAACTTTCCCGCCGCGATGGCTGGCAGGCGGACCTCGCCGATCGACGCCGGCAACCTCAACCGCAGCTTCCCCGGCGACGCCGACGGCACGCCGACACAGCAGATCGCGGCCTACGTGACGCAGAAGCTGGCGCCGCTCGCGGACCTCGCCTGCGACCTGCATTCCGGCGGCTCCTCGCTCAACTACACGCCCTGCGCGCTGATCGAGCGCGACGACGCCGCCGCGCGCTTCGCCAGGACCAAGGCGGCGCTCGCGGCCTTCGCGGCCCCGCTCGCCTATGTCGCGGCGGGCAGCCAGGGCACGGGCGCGGACCGCACGCTGACGGGCGCGGCCAAGCGGCTTGGCATTCCCACCATGGGCTCGGAACTCGGCGGCGCCGGCACGCTGAATCGCGACGGGCTCGCGATCGCGGAGCGCGGCGTGATCAACCTGCTCGCGCACATGGGCATCCTGCCGGCCGCCCGCGCCGTTCCGGGAGCGACGCGCTACGTCGCGGTGGGCGGCGACGATTATTTCGTGCATGCACGGGAAAGCGGCATCTTCGAGCCGCTGGCCGAACCCGGCGCGGAGGTGAAGGCGGGCCAGCCCGCGGCGCGCATCCACACGCCGGAGACGCCGGGCAGCGAACCCTCCGTGCAGCACTTCGCGCGCGACGGGATGGTGCTGGTGCGGCGCATCCCCGGGCGGACGGTGCGCGGGGACTGCCTGTTCCACCTTGGGACGGATATTCCGGCGCCGTAAGGAAGAGCCGTCGGGCTTCTATTCCCGACGGGCGCCTCGCGCGGCCTCGGCGACGGCTTCCGACAGCTGCAGGAACGGTCCCACCAACGGGCTCGCCTTGCGCCAGACCATGCCGACGACGCGCTCGGGCTGCGGGTCCGCGAAACGCGCGACCGATACCTCGGCGGAACGGGTCTCCAGCGCCACGGCCATTTCCGGGATCAGCGTCACGCCGAGCCCGGCGCCGACCATCTGCACCAGCGTCGCGAGCGAGCTGGCGTCCATCATCTCCCGCGGCGGCGCGCCCTCCATGTCGCAGAAGGCGAGCGCCTGGTCGCGGAAGCAATGCCCCTCCTCCAGCAGCAGCAGCTTCATCTCCCGCAACGCTTCCTTGCCGGGCACGGGCAAGGCGGCATCTGCCGCCGGGCGCACGAGCAGGAAACGCTCGGTGAAGAGCGGAATCTCGGCCAGCGCCGGCTCGGAGACCGGGAGTGCCAGGATCGCGGTGTCGAGCCGTCCCTCCGTCAGCTCCTCGATGAGGCGTGACGTGAGCGCCTCGCGCACATGGATGTCGAGTTCCGGATGCGTGCGGTTGAGGTCGGCAATCACCGCCGGCAGCAGGTAGGGCGCGATGGTCGGGATCATGCCGATGCGCAGCCGCCCGGTCAGCCGGTCGCGCGAGGCGCGGGCGACGTCGCCCAGCTCGTCGACCGAACGCAGGATGTCGCGCACGCGCCGCGCCGCCTCCTCGCCGAAGCTGGTCAGCCGCACCTGGCGCGCGCCGCGTTCCACCAGCACGGCGCCGAGCGCTTCCTCCAGCTCCTTGATCTGCATGGAGAGCGCCGGCTGGGAGATGGCGCAGGCTGCCGCCGCGCGGCCGAAATGGCTGTGCCGGGCGATGGCGTCGAAGTAGCGGAGCTGTCGGAGGGTAACCTGGAACATCAGCATTTCTTATCACGGCGATCATGAAAGGCGAATTCACCTGATTGATCGCGCGGCCTAGAACATCCCCGGGTTCCGGCCCGTCCGGTAGGCAGCGCAGCGGAGAGAGGGATCATGACCGACGACAGCAAATGCCCGTTCGCTCAAGGCGTTCACGCTCACGTGACCTTCGAGGGGCAGTCCGTACGCGACTGGTGGCCCAGCCAGCTCAACCTCAAAATCCTGGCGCAGAACTCCTCGCTGACCGACCCGATGGGCCCGGCGTTCAAATACGCCGAGGCGTTCCGGAAGCTCGACCTCGCGGCGGTGAAGCGCGACCTCGCGGCGCTGATGACGGACTCGCAGGATTGGTGGCCGGCGGACTATGGCCATTACGGCCCGCTCTTCGTCCGCATGGCCTGGCACAGCGCCGGCACCTATCGCATCTCGGACGGCCGCGGTGGCGGCGGGCGGGGCGCGCAGCGCTTCGCGCCGCTCAACTCGTGGCCCGACAACGCCAACCTCGACAAGGCGCGCCGCCTGCTCTGGCCGGTCAAGAAGAAGTACGGCGATGCTCTGTCCTGGGCGGACCTGATCATCCTCGCCGGCAACGTCGCGCTCGAATCCATGGGCTTCAGGACGTTCGGCTTCGGCGGCGGCCGGGCCGATATCTGGGAGCCTGAGGACATCTACTGGGGCTCGGAGAAGACCTGGCTCGGCGACCAGCGCTACACCGGCGAGCGTGAGCTGGAGAACCCGCTCGGCGCCGTGCAGATGGGCCTCATCTACGTCAACCCCGAGGGCCCGAACGGGAAGCCCGATCCCGTCGCCGCGGCGCGCGACATCCGCGAGACCTTCGCGCGCATGGCGATGGATGACGAGGAGACGGTGGCGCTGATCGCCGGCGGCCACACTTTCGGCAAGACCCACGGCGCGGGCGACGCGACGCTCGTCGGCCGCGAGCCGGAGGCGGCGCCGATCGAGGAGATGGGCCTCGGCTGGAAGAGCCGTTTCGGCTCCGGCAAGGCGGGCGATGCCATCACGAGCGGCCTCGAGGTCGTCTGGACCTCGACGCCGACGAAGTGGAGCAACGACTTCTTTGACAACCTGTTCGACAACGAGTGGGAGCTGACCAGGAGCCCGGCCGGCGCGCACCAGTGGACGGCCAAGGGCGCGGAGGCGGACATTCCGGATCCGTTCGACCCGAAGAAGAAGCGCGTGCCGACGATGCTGACGACGGATCTCTCGCTGCGCTTCGATCCCGCCTACGAGAAGATCTCGCGCCGCTTCCATGAGAACCCGGACCAGTTCGCCGATGCCTTCGCCCGCGCCTGGTTCAAGCTCACGCATCGCGACATGGGCCCGCGCACGCGCTACCTCGGCCCCGAGGTGCCGAAGGAGGCGTTGATCTGGCAGGATCCGGTGCCTCCGGTCGACCACAAGCTGGTCGAGGCGGCGGACATCGCGGCGCTGAAGGAGAAGGTTCTGGCGAGCGGACTTTCGGTCGCGGAGCTGGTCTCCACGGCCTGGGCCGCTGCCTCCACCTTCCGCGGCTCGGACAAGCGCGGCGGCGCCAACGGGGCGCGCATCCGCCTGGCACCACAGAAGGACTGGGCGGTGAACCAGCCGGCGCAGCTCGCCAAGGTCCTGGCGGCGCTGGAGGGGGTGCGGAAGGCGTTCAACGCCTCCGCGACGGGCGGCAGGAAGGTCTCGCTGGCCGACCTCATCGTGCTCGGCGGCGGTGCCGCGATCGAAAAGGCGGCAAGGGACGCGGGGCACGAGGTGACCGTGCCCTTCGCGCCCGGCCGCACCGATGCGACGGCTGAACAGACGGACGCGGCCGCCTTCGCGGTGCTGGAGCCCTTCGCCGACGGCTTCCGCAACTATGCCAGGGCCGGGCTCGGCGTACCGGCGGAGGAGATGCTGGTCGACAGGGCGCAGCTGCTGACGCTCACGGCACCGGAGATGACGGTGCTGGTGGGCGGCTTGCGGGTGCTCGGCGCCAATGTCGGTGGCGCGAAGCACGGCGTGTTCACGTCACGTCCCGGCAGGCTCACCAACGACTTCTTCGTCAACCTGCTCGACATGGGCACGGCGTGGAAGCCGGTCTCGGCGGCCAACGACGTGTTCGAGGGCCGCGACCGCGCGAGCGGCGCACTGAAATGGACCGCGACCCGGGTGGACCTGGTGTTCGGTTCCAACGCGCAGCTGCGGGCACTCGCGGAAGTCTATGCCTGCGACGGCAACGAAGCGAAGTTCGTCAGGGACTTCGTCGCCGCCTGGACGAGGGTGATGAACGCGGATCGGTTCGACCTCGCCTGATCCGCGCGCCGTCCCGGCCGGCCCCGCCGCCGCGGCGGGAGCTTGCCGAGGCGGCATGTGGCGCATATCTGGCTTTCATCGACGAAAAGGAGAGGCTGATGACCGCACTCAAGGGCAGCAAGACCGAGCAGAACCTCAAGGACGCGTTCGCGGGAGAGAGCCAGGCCAACCGCCGCTATCTCTACTTCGCGCAGAAGGCGGACGTGGAGGGGTTCAACGATGTCGCCGCGGTGTTCCGCTCGACGGCGGAGGGCGAGACCGGCCACGCGCACGGCCATCTCGAATACCTCGAGGCGGTGGGCGACCCGGCCACGGGCCTGCCGATCGGCAGGACCGACGCGAACCTCAAGGCCGCGGTGGCC